>CALARM010000001.1 GCA_937888925.1 uncultured Synergistia bacterium
GTCCAATCTATGGGATGCTATAGGATCAAGGGTTGTACTTAATGATACAACACCTGCCGGTATACAGAAAACTGTTGATTCTATGTCAGATGCCATAAGGACAGGAAAGCTTGAAATAACAAGTATGAATAATCTGAGAGGTCCCGGAGGTGTGCCTTATTTTTCCCCCAAGCAGTTAAAGCAGATATATCAGGCTGATTATGAGAGGCGCCAGGCCTTAAAGGCAGAAGGAAAAGAAGGAGGCAAACCGATAGCTATCGGAGGGGCATGGTTTCAGGTTGATGAAGAGACTGTCGGAAAATTGAAAGGTGAAATCTCTGATGATAGATTGAAATCTCTCAGAACCATTATAGATAGTAAACTTCCTCAGGAAGAAATAATGAAAAAATTACAGGATATGAAATTCAGCAATTCTGAAATAGAAAAAATTCTTTATCATGCCCCTATGGGTGATACAGATAGATCGGCAGGGTCTCCTTTCACCTCCGTATGTGCCTATGTTAAACATAATAACGGCGTTACGGGAGAATTGCAGATTATAGGCTCTTCTGTGTTGAAGATTGCCAATGCAGAACATCTTCCTTATGATGCAATGATAAAAAAGGATCTCTATAGAGAACTGTCACCTGATGGAAAGATAAAGATGGAACCATATTTTAAACCTTTTGAACAGGCTATGTCAGAGCTTACGGAAAATCAGAAAAAAGAATATAATGAATATTTAAACCAGTGTTATATGTATGCAAGAAATCTGGAACTGGGTGTAGTAACAGATTATCCGCAAGTGCCGGCAGGTTTAAATCAGAATCTGAGTATGCAGAATATCCTTCATATTCATGATGTATATTCGAAGATAAAAAAGCAGCATCCAAAGGAGTAATATTCTTATGAAAGAAAATGTTGAAAATTTTAATGAAGCTATTAAACATATGCTGTCCTGTCTTGTTAAAAAACTGGAAGGACAGAATGAAAGTCAGGAAATCAGGGTAACTATAAAAGACTTCTGGCCTGATTACAGAGAAAATGTTTTATTTACAGTCATGTCCTTACCGGATAAAGAGGAGAGAGCTTTTAATATAGAAGTTTCCACCAGGACAGGCCTGAGTGATTCTTCACAATTTTACAGCAACAATCATAAGGAAGTATTACATTTTTTAAAAGATTCTTCCAATGTGGGAAATATTATAGAAAAGGTAAGAAATATGGGTATGGCTCTTTTAATAGAAGAAGACAGACGCTACGATTCTAATGATGACTGGGAATAACTCTTGCTGTTTATTATGAATGTTCATGGAGGGAATAAATGATGAATATTAATCGAATTGATTATAGAGCTAATAAATTGCCTGATACTATATCCGGTAAACAAATAAAAGAAGAACCAATAGAGTTACACGGGAAAGATACTGTTACTCTGTCAGTTCCTGTTACACTTGATATTGACGGCAAATCTGTAGAAAAGAAGATAAACTGTGAGGTATCTGATAAAGAGATTACCTTACATATGAAACATACGAATGATGTTCATGGAAATATGCCTTCTGTTGCCACTATTATTAAACCTGATGAATTCTGGGTTGATGCAGGTGATGCCTGGCAGGACTATACGTTTCATTCCATAGTTTCCGCAGGCAGGGAAGAAGCAGAGCTTATGAATTTAAGAGGCTGTGACATTGCAGTACCTGGAAATCATTTTTATGATGACGGAGGCGTTCCTTCTGCAGAGAAAATTATAGAAATGTCTGATTTTCCTTATATTTCTTCCAATATAAAAGGGATGGCTCCTTATGTTATAGCAGAAGTAGACGGTATTAAACTTGCTTTTATAGGAACGAGAACTCCAAGGAAGAGATTTGGTATGGTTGATCCGAGTCTGGTCAAAGATCTGGATATTACAGAGCCTCTGGAACCATTGAAAAAATCTGTAGAAGAAGTCAGGGCAAAGGGTATTAAGAATGTTATAGTTATTTCTCATTTAGGTCTTGAACCTACGGAAGAACATAAAGATATTATCTCAGATAAAGAGGTGGCACAGAAAATACCGGGCATAGACCTGATTATAGGAGGCCACACTCATACCCCTACAAAAGACAGTATTTCTGTAAACGGAACAAGAATAGTTCAGGCAGGGCCGGGAGGCCATGGTGATCCAAAAACAGATGCACTTTATATAGGCGATCTTTCCATGACTTTTGACAGAAATACCGGAAAAATAACCTCTATAAATCATAATCTTTTATCTGTAGACAGGAGTAATATTTCCGATAAAGATGTACAGGATATACACGGTAAATATGTTGAGGAAGAAAAAAGAATTCTTCAGGAAAAACTGGGTATTGCTGAAGGTGATTTTACCCATGAGATTAAAACACCTGTAGATTCAACCCTTGGTAATTTGATAACAGATGCAATGAGAAAAGAAACAGGCGCTGATATAGCTATGGTGGACAGTAATTTTTTCTTTGAAGACGGGAAAGATATGAAGCCAAATTTATTGCCTCATGGTGAAATCACTATGAAAAATCTTACAGAAGTATCGCCATGGAACGGAAAATCTCAGGATACAAGGGTTGAAACATGGCCTGTAAAGGGTGAGGACATAAAAAAACTTCTTGAAGACGGAGTCAGTAAATTGCTTGGACCTAAAAAACATCATGGCCTGTTTCAGGTTTCTGGCCTCTCTATGTCTTATGACCCGTCTGCTCCAGAAGGAGCCAGGGTTACACAGGTAATGGTAGGAGATAAACCTCTTGATACGAATAAAAATTATAATCTTACCACCAGTTTTTATGTGGGAAACTGGAACAGTATTTTCGGCGGCCGTGATGAAAATACTGTTACAGACGGAAGGAAATTACGGGCTATTGTGGCAGATTATATAAAAGATGCAGCTTCTATCTCTCCTGTACAGGAAGGAAGAATAAAGGTTCAGTGACCAGTTATCAGTGACCAGTTATCAGTGACCAGTGACCAGTGACCAGGTTATTATATGTGCAACATAATGTTTATCTTTCACTTTTCACTTTTCACTTTTCACTTTTCACTTTTCACTTTTCACTTTTCAC
>CALARM010000002.1 GCA_937888925.1 uncultured Synergistia bacterium
CAAGAATAAGGGTTCAGATTTCTGCCGGTCATACAATGGAACATCTGAATAAGGCGATAGAGGCTTTTACGAAGGTAGGACTCCATCATGGTGTAGTAAAGGCGAAATAACTCAGTACCGTAACAGGTAAAAGGGTATCTGTAAAAAGCTTCTGCCTGGCAGGCTCTGGAGAAGAAAAATTAGTTTTTTATCATAGAATTAAAAATTAAATCAGGCTTAATTTATTGCCTGTAAAACGAATTACATAGTGTATTACGAACATATGATGAAAAGAAAAACCGGTGTAGGAATAATACTGTTAAACAGCAAAAAAGAAGTTCTCCTCATT
Organism: uncultured Synergistia bacterium; assembly: GCA_937888925.1. The sequence goes on from CALARM010000002.1 coordinate 329, forward strand.
TTGAGAGACAACATACATTCCATACCATATCCTGATTGCTGGGATCTTCCGGGGGGACATCCTGAAGGAGAGGAAGCCCCGGAAGAATGCATCAGGAGAGAAATGACGGAAGAACTGGAACTGGAACTGGGAGAGATAAATTTCTTTAAAAAATATATATGGCCTGATTTTGACGAATATATTTTCTGGAAATTTATCGATCTTGAGCCGGAAAAAGTAAAGCTTCATGAAGGACAGAAGGTACGTTATTTCAGTTTTAATGATATTAAAGAAATGAAACTGGCTTTTTATTACAATCAGGTTTTTCCTGAATTTTACGACTATATAAAAAAGGATATATACAGAGAAAATGTTTAACACCATAGATCTCAAAAAATTATCTCTCCTTACGTCTCCAGACAGGGCTTTTTTAAGTATATATTTAAATAGCCCCCGTTCCATGCCTTCCATGAAAAAAAGAATTAAAGAAATGGAAATACTCCTTGAAGATAATAAAGATGAAGCTTTATATTTTCAGGAAAATATGAAAGCTGTGGAAAATTATTTAAAAGGAAACCCTTTCCTGAATGGAAGCCTCTCTATATTCACCTGCTGGCTCCTGAATTATCTGGAAGTTTATCCGTTAAATGTATCAGTTCCTGATTTATTGATTGTAGATTCATCTCCGTACATAAGACCGATTGCGGAATTGCAGGATGAATATGAAAATTTCGTTGTAATTGCACTGGATAATAACATGGCAAAAATTTTTCTTATCACTTCCGGTAAAGTTAAGTCTGAAGAAGATATAGAAGGACATATTAAAAATCACGTTAAAAAAGGCGGATGGTCCCAGCAGCGTTATGAAAGAAGAAGAGACAAAGAACTTCTGGAATACAGTAAAGAAATTATAGAATATTTACTGGAAATGGAGAAAAAAGAAGACTTCAGAAGAATTATACTGGTAGGCGGAAGGGAAATGATTACAGAGTTAAAAAAGAAATTTCCTGAACATCTGAAGAAAAAATTAACAGGAGAAAAAAATCTGGATCTAAAAAAAGATGAAAGAATAATTAACAGGGAAATTTTCGAACTGTTTTTCATTGAAGAAAGAAAGTCTGAAAAAGCACTGTGGGAAAGAATAAAAAGCGAATTTATGACAGGAGGTCTCGGAGCCATTGGCTATCTCTGGGTTCTGGAAGAAGCAAAAGCAGGAAATATAGAAAAATTAATAATAAATAAACATGCAAAAATAGAAGGAATAAGATGCAGGAATTGCGATCATCTTTCATGTGAAGCCAGTAATTATCTTACAGGTGAACCTTATGATTTCTGCATGGGATGTGAATCTAAGGATATATTTAAAGTGGATCTTGTAAATGAAATTGTGGAAATATGCGCAAAAATAAACAGTGAAGTAGATTTTGCAGAAGACATACCGGCCCTTTCAAAAATAGGAGATATGGCAGCACTTTTACGATACAGACCTGTTGAGATATAGTCGTATTAACGATCTTTCTTACCCATGTTTTTCAATACATACCGGAAAACAAACCAGTATTTTTTAAACAACCTGCTTCTCAGTATCAGGGTAATAATTATAAACAGAATAATTATTCCAGCACCGGGTAAAATCCATTCTCTTTTAAAATCCTTCATTATAAAATCTCTGGATATCCCGTAAGAATTTTCAATATAACCCTTCCATTTATTCCAGTCCACAGGACTTTTCGCCGGAATCTGAGTCGGAACAGTTATTACCGTAACAGCAGGAGAAGGCACAGATGCTGAAACAGGCGTAACGGAAGGTGACGGAGTTTCTATAATTTCAGCTACAGGACTTTCCTCTGATGGTACAGGTGTATAAAGGGATACTTCTCCCCCGCCACCATGCCAGCCTCCCCATTTTTCGTGCCAGAGGAATTTTGAACCTTCCGGTTCCATAGATAATTCTTCCTTTAAATCCTTTATAAATGGTATGGATACAGAAAAATTGCCATCTTTAACGATAAACCTGAATTTCCTTGTGGCAATCACTCCTCTGCCGTCTCCTTTCAGATCCGCTTTGAGTGTATGGAGACCTTTCTTAAATTTTTTTCCATTTATTTCCATATAAAACGGAGGAACTGATGTTTTTAATTTTACTCCGTCAATATAATAAATTACCTGAGGTTTTTTCAGATAGCTTCTTACAAAAGAACATATTAAAGCCTGACCTGAAACCACAGTTTTTTCTGACATAGGAGAAAATTTCCATGATGGCAATTCGGGAGATCCGTCCGGTTTAAGATTGCCGAGAAACCAGTCGAGAGCGATTAAGTTTCTGTAACAGTTAAAAAACTGCAGATCATCTGTAAGGGAATAATCATTGGGAGATGAAACATCATAACCTGTTTCATGGATTGTATCACAGTCAAACCAGTCGATACATTTAACACGGGGAAATTTAGTGGCAATACTGCTGTACATCTGATACATTCTGTTTACTCCGAAATCTTTCACATTTTTTCCGCAGGCTTTACAGAAATGGGTAGAAGCAAATTCCGATATATGTACAGGCTTTTTATTGCCATAGAGATTATAAATATATTCAAGAAGATAGGTAGGATCTTCATGTTCGGCACTCTGTGACAGGTCTGCCCCATGATGATGGACACTGTAAATATTCACGCCCACCCAGTCCACACAGTCATCTCCCGGATAATAATCTTTAATATTACTCTGAGGTATGGAATTGGGAGTCCAGACCATTATTACTTTTGGAGCTATTTTTTCGAAAATATCATGAACCAGACGGAATTTTTCTTTATACAGAGGAGGATTCCCCGTATATGGAGTCCAGTCTCCGTTCATTTCAGAGGCAAATCTTAAAAAGACAGGCCAGTCAAATTTTGCCGCTTCTTCTGCAAATTTTTGGGAATAATCATCATCACAGACAGTATCGAGACTGTCCGGCTCCCAGGCAATATGAGGTATTGCTCCAAGACGTTTTATTTCATTACACCAGGTGGAAGGGAAAGGTTCTCCGTATTTCAAATAGGCATAAAAGGTAGAATGGTTCTTCCCTGCATATCTATTGAATTTTTCGAAATCACCTGAAATCCGTCTGTCATCTTCTATATAAGCTCCAATATAACAGCCTCTCTCCGGTTCTCCTTTAGCGAGTTCTGATTTGTCTTCTTTATTTACAGGTTTTGTATAATAAACGGTAAAATCCACATCCAGAGCATTTGCTTTACCTTCTTCTATTATGGCTGCATTGACATCTCCCTTTTTCCTGTATACAGCTGCCTCTTTACGATAGGCTTCCACAGCTTTCGGGTAATTTCCCGCTCCTTCATAGGCCTCTGCCAGAAGCCTGTAGTTTGCGGCAGAAGGATCCCATGAGACAAGATCTTCAATCACAGGTATTGCCTTTACATAGTTACCTTCTTTGACGAGTTTTCTGCATGTTTCATAATAATCATTTCCCATGGAATATTGAATAGTAATGATAAATATCGAAAAAAATAATATAATACTGATAATAATTTTCATATTTTTACTCTTTATCGAGTGATAACAACAAAGAAAGAGAATTTATCCTCCCTTCACGATTCCTATATATTAAGCTATGAATTCTACAGATATTATTTTAATAATTATATCACATAGTGAAAGACTTTGAGATAATGAATTTTTTTAGATAAAATATGACATAAAGGTGTCATATTTTATCCGTATAATGGTATAACAATCAAAAATTTTTATCAGGAGTGATGTATATGAGTTACACAATAAAAGAATTTAAAGAAGGATGGGATTATGAATTCAAGGCAACAGAAAAAATCTTTTCTGCACTCACAGACGAATCCCTCGGTAAAAGAATTACAGATGACAACTGGTCACTGGGAGAAATAGCATGGCATATTGTAAGGTCACTGCCGGAGATGATGGGCCGTACAGGACTTACCATAGAAATGCCGGGGGAATATAAATCAATATCTGGAAAAGCCTCCGAGATTCTTAATATGTACCGTAAAGTTTCTGCGGAATTTATAGAACAGATAGAGAAGAAATGGACCGATGCATCTCTGGAAGAAGAAGATGATATGTACGGGGAAAAATGGCAAAGATCAAAAACTCTTCACGTACTTATCGTGCACCAGACCCATCACAGAGGACAGATGACCGTATTGATGCGTCAGGCAGGGCTGAAGGTTCCCGGAGTTTATGGCCCTTCAAAAGAAGAATGGGTTAACTACGGAATGGAAGCACCGCCGGTGTAGAAGTGAGTCGTGAGTCGTGAGTTGTGAGTGGAAATCTTCCAGCTCACTGCTCACTCTGAACAAAAAAAATTCCATCCGGCCATTGTTCCCGGAACTTATCTAAAGACAGGCCATTCATAACAAGGGACAGGTTGCCTGTAATATTATTTCTGTTACAGCTTAAATATTTATATAATCTTTTAATTTCTCTTATGAGACTGAATAATCTTCCTGCCGTTACCTGTTTTCTCAGAACCAGATC
>CALARM010000003.1 GCA_937888925.1 uncultured Synergistia bacterium
GAGTGGTTTTACCATGATCTACATGTCCTATTGTTCCTACATTTACATGAGGTTTTGTCCTCTCAAATTTTTCCTTTGCCATCTATTTTTCCTCTCCTCTCGTTAATAACCTATTGATATAATCTTACTGGAAATTTCATATGGCACTTCATCATAATGATGAAATTCCATTGTATATGTTCCTCTGCCCTGTGTTTTGGAACGAAGAGCCGTTGCATATCCAAACATTTCAGAGAGAGGAACCATTGCCTCTACTGCTTTAGCATCTCCTGGAAGCTGCTCTATTTTTTCAACCTTACCTCTTCTGCTCCCCAGATCACCGATAATATCACCGATATTTTCTTCTCCTGCTACAATCTCAACCCTCATGGCAGGTTCCATAAGAACAGGATTTGCCTTAAGAAGACCGTCCTGCATGGCTATGGAAGCCGCTGCCTGATAGGCAATCTCTGTTGATTCTCCCGGGCGATATGTACCGTCTATAAGAGAACATTGTATATCTATAACAGGAAATCCCCATATACCTGCATCCATAGAAAGTTTCAAACCCTTTTCTATATAAGGAATATATTCCTTCGGAATTATTTCAGGGGAAACAAAATTTTCAAACTTAAAACCTTTGCCTCTTTCAAGAGGTGAAAATTTAATTACAACACGTCCATACTGACTTTTTCCGCCAGTCTGCTGACTGTATACACCTTCAGCCTCAAATTCAGTAGTAATGGCAACTTTATAGGAGACCTGAGGTTTACCTACATTGGCTTCTACTTTAAATTCCCTTAAAAGCCTGTCTACAATAATCTCAAGATGAAGTTCACCCATACCTGATATAATTGTCTGACCTGTTTCATCATCAGTTTTAATCTTAAAAGATGGATCCTCTTCGGAGATTTTTGTAAGGGTCTGGGCGAGTTTTTCCTCGTCCTGAGTGGTTTTCGGTTCTATAGCTACATATATAACCGGTTCGGGGAATTGTATTGAGTCAAGGATAATTCTGTTGTTCATATCACAGAGTGTATCCCCTGTAGAGGTCTTTCTGAAACCAACAACTGCAGCCAGATCACCGGGGCCGACCGATTGAATTTCTTCACGGCTGTCTGCCTGTAATCTCAGCAGTCTGTTAACTCTCTCCTTACAATCCCTGTTCACATTATAGACATATTTTCCTGTTTCTAAAATACCGGAATAAACCCTGATAAAGGTTAATTTGTCTACAAAGGGGTCTGATACGATTTTGTATGCCAGAGCCACTAAAGGTTCTGTTGCAACTGGTTTTCTACTGACAACCTGATTATTTTTCGGATTGACTCCTGAAACATCAGGCACCTCAAGAGGAGATGGAAGATAATCTACAATTGCATTTAATAAGAACTGGACGCCTTTATTTTTTAAAGAAGTACCGCAAAAAACAGGAATCAGATTATTTTTAATAGTTCCTTTCCTTATGGCTCCTGCAAGTTCTTCGGGAGAGATTTCCTCTTCATTGATGTATTTTGTCAGGAGTTCATCATTGCCTTCGGCAGCAGCTTCTATTAACTTTTCTCTCATAGTATTTGCTTTTTGCTGCATATCTTCAGGAACCGGAATTTCAGTAAATTCTGCTCCCAGTTCATCTATATAGGTATAAGCCCTGAGATTGATAAGATCTACTACCCCTTCGAAACTCTGCTCAAATCCTATTGGCAGTTGTAACGGAACAACTTTATCTCCAAAACGGCTTTTCATCTTGTCCAGTACAGCATAAAAATCTGCTCCTGTACGGTCCATTTTGTTAATATAAGCTATACGGGGGATATTATATCTTTCAGCCTGACGCCATACAGTTTCAGACTGAGGCTGCACACCACCGACAGCACAGAATATTACAATCAATCCGTCCAGAACGCGAAGACTTCTTTCTACCTCTACGGTAAAATCCACATGGCCCGGCGTATCGATTATATTAACCAGAAAACCTTTCCATTCACAGGAGACTACTGCAGAAGCTATTGTGATACCCCTTTCCCTTTCCTGGGGTAAAAAATCCGTAGTAGTAGTACCATCATCTACTTCACCGATACGATGAACTTTCCCTGTATAGAAAAGCACTCTCTCTGTAGTGGTAGTTTTACCTGCATCAATATGAGCAGCAAAACCTATATTCCTTATTTTTTCAAGCGCCATTTCCGGCCTGGTCCCTTTTTTAGACAATTCCGTTCATCCTTTACCACCTGTAATGAGCGAAAGCTTTATTGGCTTCAGCCATCTTATAGGTATCTTCTTTCTTTTTTACAGATGAGCCAACACCTTTAGCGGCATCCATCAACTCATCAGACAATTTCTGGGTCATAGTTTTTCCCGGTCTATTCCTGGAATAACCTACGAGCCATCTCATGGCAAGACTCAATCTTCTCTCTGCCCTGATTTCGGAAGGTACCTGATAGGTTGCGCCTCCGACTCTTCTGGCTCTTACTTCCAGGACAGGTATAACATTTTCCATTGCCTGCTCAAAAACCTCAAGAGGATTCTTTTTGGTTTTTTCACCGATAATATCAAGAGCACCGTAAAATATCTTTTCTGCAGTACTCTTTTTGCCTTTTAACATAATTTTATTTATGAAACGGGTAACTACCTTACTATTATATATAGGATCAGGTATAATTTCCCTTTTTGGTACTGGTCCTTTTCTAGGCACAAATCTCCCTGCCTTTCTTTAAGCTAAATTCCAAAATTACTTTTTGGGTCTCTTTGTTCCGTATTTGGAACGTCCCTGTCGCCTGCTATCAACACCTGCCGTATCAAGGGTACCTCTGATAATATGATAACGAATACCGGGAAGATCTTTTACTCTTCCGCCTCTCATCAAAATAACAGAGTGTTCCTGAAGGTTGTGTCCAATGCCGGGTATATAAGTGGTAACTTCTATGGTATTTGTAAGACGAACCCTTGCAACTTTTCTCAATGCAGAGTTTGGTTTCTTGGGTGTTACAGTCTTTACCTGTGTGCATACTCCTCTTTTTTGAGGATTACCTTTATCAGCCTGAAGCATTTTAAATTTAAGTGTGTTATAAGAATAACGCAATGCCGGAGCTTTAACTTTTTTATTAACAGATTTTCTTCCCTTGCGAACTAACTGATTAATAGTTGACACTAATATCTACTGGCCGAAACATCTCAAACCAGCTTTTTTCACCTCCTCAAAATTTATTTTCTATGAATCAAAAGTACTATTTTTTTACACATAGGCATATATTCTATCATTACTAATTAAACCTGTCAAGCATTTAGTACTTCTTTCAAAAAAATAAACTCGACTTTTGCAATCAGCCGGTAATCCAGGTTTTAGCAGAGGCAAAACCATAAAT
>CALARM010000004.1 GCA_937888925.1 uncultured Synergistia bacterium
TCAAACATGACCTTCAGCACATCAAAATAAGAAGATTTCGTATCCAGATTCTCCTTTGCAAGAAGGGAATGCTGGTGGAGTCCTTCCAGTATAATTTCCATAGCAAGAGCCATTTCATATCTGTCTTTACCGGCGACATATTTTTTCGCCAGATCAAACAGTGAAGGCACTTTCATCAGGCTATGAAAATATTCATCCCATTTCATGTCATCTGAAACTTCTATCTTGTTTCCTTTGCCGAACCATTCGATAATCTCCCTGTAAATTGACTCTACCTGAGGTTTTCTCATATCATCCCTTCTGTAATCCTCTCTGACAGGGGTACCTGTGGCTTTCGGAAAAAGCTTCTGAAAGGTTTTCTTTACCGCCCCACCTGTGAGGCGTCTTGCCACGGACTGGGCACCTTCCTGTTCACCTTCATAGACAAGCTCTATTTTTCCGGTAATTGAAGGTATGATTGCCCAGAGATCACATATACGGGGATAAACGGGAGATTCTTTATATATAAAAGCTCTTTTTTCCATATTGCTTATGAGATTTTCCATTGCACTTATGGAAAGACGGGCGCTTACGCCGGAATTCTGGTATATGTATTCGCTCTGTCTTGCTTCAAAGGCTATTTCTTCTACAAGTTCTTTAAAATAGTCAGGTATGATTATACCGGCCGGTGTTTCTCTCTTTACCCATGCCTCCTGTTCCGTAATTGCCACACCGTCTTTTACGGAGAGAGGATAATGGGTCATTATCTGGCTGTCAATCCTGTCTTTAAGGGGTGTTATAATATTGCCTCTGTTGGTATAATCTTCGGGATTGGCGGAAAACACAATCAGCATATCCAGAGGCATCCTTACAGGGAATCCGCGAAACTGAACATCTCCTTCTTCAAGGAGGTTAAGGAGTCCTACCTGAATCCTGGGCTGAAGATCAGGCAATTCGTTAATGGCAAAAATACCTCTGTTACTTCTCGGAATTATGCCGAAATGTATGACCTCTTCATCGGAATAAGTGAGTTTCTGTGTTGCTGCCTTTATGGGGTCTATATCACCTATGAGATCTGCCATGGACACATCGGGAGTGGCAAGTTTTTCGTTGTATCTCAGAGAGCGTTCAATCCATTCTACAGGAGTATTTTCTCCTTTTTCCCGAAGAATTTTCTTTCCCCATGAAGAAACGGGATTGAAAGGGTTATCATTTATCTGGCTTCCTTTTATGACAGGTATATATTCATCCAGAAAAGAAGCAATAGCCCTTAAAATCCTGGTTTTTGCCTGGCCTCTCAGGCCGAGAAGAATAAAATTGTGTTTCGCAAGTAAGGCATTTACTATGGCAGGTATGACAGTTTTATCATAGCCTATAATGCCCGGGAACAGTTCTTCCCCTTTTTCTATTTTCAAAAGTAAGTTTTTTCTTATTTCATCTTTTACAGACAGGAATTTATATCCAAAATCTACAAGTTCTTTTAGGGTCTGCGGTCTGTTCATAAAAATCACCTCAATAACAAGTATCTTATGTTCATATTCTGAAGTTTTTTCAATTTCCTTCTGTGAAAAACTATTTTTCAGAAATCAGATATGATTGTGTTTTTTTATGACAGGTAGATTCATTATGTAATTCCTGTAAAAGCTGACTGCTGTCTGTTGATAGCTGAACGCTTACCAATAATCAGCAGTTGTCAGAAATACCCTGGATAAATCATCTAACCGATAAGTTCCTTGATAACAGAGAGTATTTTATTTTTAGAAAATGGTTTTTCAATGGTATAATCTACACCGAGTGCGTCTGCAACTTCCAGATAAGTGCCGGAACGCATAACACCTCCTCCTGACATAGCTATAATCTTCAGGTCAGGAAATGATTTTTTGAGTTCTATAATAGTTTCTATTCCTTCCTTTTCAGGCATAATAATATCGGTTAAAATAAGGTCAAAGGCTCTTTCTTTCTGTAATATAATACCTTCCCTGCCATCGGGAGCTTCCATTACCTCATAACCTGCTTTTTTTATTATCGCCATGAGAGATTTCCTGAGAGCTTCTTCATCGTCTATAATAAGAATACGGGCCATAACCGACACCTCATTTTGTTTCTGATTTTAACAGTTCATTCGGTTCATAGGTTTCACCGATCATAGCCAGAAATCCTGCCGGTTCGGCAGGTTTTCTGACGAACCGATCGGCTCCGAGGCCGAGTGCGAAATCTTCATCCTTCTGCTCTGTGTAGGTGGCAGTATAAAAGGAATATTCTTCAGTAATTCATCTTCCTTCCAGGCACGGCACAGGGCAA
>CALARM010000005.1 GCA_937888925.1 uncultured Synergistia bacterium
AATATGAAAAAGAAACAAAGAGCGGTAAGAAAGAAGAATTTTTTGACAATGTGTCTGACCTCCGGTCTATGTCGGAAAAAGATTCTCTTAAAAGAGAAGAAAAACCGGAAAAATTAGATAAAGAGAAAGATAGAAAATCCCTCATTACGTCAATTCTGTCCGTTTCCAGAGATGCCCTTAAACTGGCAAAAAGTGCTATTGATAAACTGTCCTCCTGCGGTGATAATATGCCTTATGGCAAAGGAGATGATGGTTCAGATCCGTATTCCGTTATAAATAAAGCAGCCCTTGAAGTGCCGGAAGATACCAAAAAGCTCTGGGATAATCTTTTTGTACTGACTGCTGCAGAGGTAAAAGATAATGCAGCCCCTTCAGAGAAAAAAGGTGAGGAAAAGTTAGCTGAAGGTACGGTAAAAGAATTACAGAATAAACATGAAGAACTCCGAAATGAATGGAAAAAGAGACAGAAATGTTTAGATAAAGGTTCAGATAGAGAGAGAACTATAAAGAATTCTGACGGAACTGAAACCAGGATAAGCACAAAAAGGAAAGTTGACAGTCAGGAAGGTGATTATTCTTTATATGAACTCAGGGAAGAGAAGGATAAATCAGGTAAAACTACATCAAGTAAATCTTCGTTACTTAACAGGGATAATGAAGGAAATTTTACCGAACATTCGATGGAACATGATTCTAATGGGAATGAAATGATAACAGACACGAATGTAAAGTCTGATGGCAGTACAGATGAGAAGATTTATGAAAAAAGAAATGAACCTCCTCCTCCCGGTGACAGAGAGAGAACCAGACAGGAGAGAGATGAAATAAGACATAAATTTACTCAGGGAAAAACCACTGTTAAAGAAGAAGTAAAAAATCCTGACGGCACTAAAACCCTTAAAGTCTTCGAAAGATCTACTGCAAAGCCTGAGGTGAAAGAAAGTGAAGAAACAGAAAGAAAAGATAGAAACGGACATGTTATAAAAGATAAATCTACATCTACCTATATACATAATGAAGACGGCAGTGAAACTAAAGTGTATGAAAGAGATGACGGACGGGGCAATAAAGAATACAGTAAGCTTACAATGAAAAACGGAGGTGTAAGTGAAAGGGAATCTGTAACTACGAAATCAGACGGCACAGTAATTAAATCAAAGGAAATAACAGATAATACAGGGAAAACGGTAATAGTGTCTGATGAAGAAAGACCTGACGGAAGTAAAATTCATAAAGAAAAAACAGTGGAATATAAGATTGTTAAAGATTCAGCTGACGATAAGATCTCAAAGACAGTAGACAAAAAATCTTCAACAGATAAAAGTGTTATTCCAGATAAAATAACTGTTTCTTTTCCCTCTACAGATATGTCAAAGACTGAGAGTAAAGATAAACATGTGGAGGAAAAAGTGCCTCAGACAACATATGACCCGGGGAAAGAATCAGAGGTTTTGAATAATGCCATGGCAGGATGGGGAGCGAATAAAGAAGCCATATACAATGTCCTGAAAGGTAAAAGCCCTGAAGAATTAAAAGCCCTTAAGGAAGGTTATAAAGAAAAATACGGAAAAGACCTTGAAGAAGCAGTAAAAAGTGAATTAAAGGGCGGAGACCTGGATAAAGCTAAAGCCCTTCTCGAGAAGGGTAAATTTTCACAGGCAGATAATATAAAACAGTCTCTGGATAGCTGGAGTATAAGAAAGGGTGATATAGTAAAAATCCTTGACGGGAAAAGCCCTGACGAGATAAAAGCTATAAAAGAAGAATATAAAAAGACCTGTGGAACCGAATTGGATGAAGACCTGAATAAAACCCTTTTAATGAGTCCGATTGAGAAGGAGAAGATAAAACTCCTTATGAAGGGAGAACCTCAGGCAGATATGAATATAAAAGACCCGAAAGAGAGGGAGGCAGATCTTATTAAAAGAAAAGGGGAATTTACTGCATCGAAAATAGAGCTCGATATAAAAGCCCTTATGTCAGTCCCTCCTCCTCCAAAGAGTTATGAAACTAAAGCCCTTTTAGACACTCTTTACGGCAAATCCCCTGAAGAGATAAAAGCCTATAAAGATGCTTATAAAAAGGCCACTGGAAAAGATCTTGAAAAGACCATTGATATCCTTTTAATCACCTCACCTTCAAACAGAGCCATTGCAAAATCCTATATGACACAGGGAAAGGAAACAGATGCAGAAAAACTCCACCGTGCCATGGCAGGTACGGGAGCCAATGCAAATTTAATCTTTAAAACCCTTGAAGGCAAATCAGATGCAGAAAGAAAGG
>CALARM010000006.1 GCA_937888925.1 uncultured Synergistia bacterium
ACGAGGATAGCTGTGAACAGCTTGGCGGCTGGTTTGCTGAAGTGTGCGCGGAGAGCCTCGCCAAGGCCGTTGTGTGAGATGATGCCGAGACGGGCGGCCATCTCCTGGAGGATAATGGTTGCCGCCACTGAGAATACCATTCCCCAGAGGAGAGCGTATCCGAAGCTGGCGCCTGCGAGGGTGCAGGTTGTGATTGTCCCCGGTCCGATGAATGCGGCGGTGACCAGGGCTCCGGGGCCGATTTTGAATCTGGGATGCTTGCGGGGTGTATGCATAACGTAAATATGAATGGATTGTTAAACGGTCATCTCTGTCTTATCGGATTTCAAAGTTTATAAATCTTATACCAGTAGAAAAATGCTTCAGGATTCGATTTCTTTAACTTATTCAGCCAGGTATATTGCGGATCAGAAATAATCCAATCTTTCATTGATAACGGATTATTAAATCTTTCAATCTCTACTGCGTCCTTCTGTACCAGTTTCACCAGGTAGGCTATTCTCGAAGCATGGGTGATTGCCTTATCAAGATGATAGCTTTCCGAGAAAACAAATCCACTTACTCTTTTTATGCCATTCCTTAGTTCTTCAAACCTGCCATCGCCATAATTGCCTCTGGTAGCTATGCATAGCGCTGTCTGGAAGGCGTCATCCAGAACATCCTGGATGGTAAGGTCATTCAGCCTTCTGTACTCCATCTCAGTTTTTGAAATATTTTCAAATGTGGATTTTACAATACTCAAATCACTAACATGGTCGAACAGGTTGCCCAGATCATATAATTGTTTGATTATCTCCATGCTCATGCTATCCTCTTTCTTATAGTAAGGGATACCTGTGGTATTAGGCGCAAAAGCAGTCAGCTTATCACCTGTAATATCTTCAATACTTGGGGTTTTGACTGTTAATGGCGGACCTGTTTCCGGTAAAAAGATTGATTGAATATTTACTTCCTCTATTCTCGTGTATAGTATTTTTTCGAAATGAATATCCAGCAGAACAGACTCTTCTTCTTTTCCTGATATATAGAGAGGATTATAGAAAAATTTGTAATGTTTCTTTTCAATGTTTATTTCAGTCTTTCTATTCTGCTCTTCTTTTCGTAGAAATCCCTGGTCAGTTGCTACCCTGGCTAATATTTCATCCAGGTTTTCAAGCCTTTCCGGTAGAATAATATCAAGGTCAATCGATAATCTTCTGGCAGATTTCAGGTGCAGCATGACTGCAGTTCCACCCTTAAATACAAAGAACAGCTTTTCTTTAACAAGACCCTCTAACAGCAGCAATGCCCTGATAACCTTTTCTACCAGAATTTTGTCAGCATTACGACTTTGTTTTGAGACATTCTCAACCCATCCAAGCGTTATTTTTTCTCTGTCTATCATCTAGAATGTCAGGGCAAAACCAAAGTAATTGTCCCGCTATTTGATCCGTAATTCTGTCCGAACCGAGTTATAGTATTTTTTTAAGGCTTCCCGTTTGTTTCGTCGGCTGGCATAGCGAAACATGCGATTCTCGTTTATAACGTATTTACTGATTGCTTCGCGGAAAATATTCCTCATCTCAGAACCCTGCTGGGCTTCAAAGGCAGCCTCTCCACAAAATATGTCCACAAGCATTTTTTCTATTGTCACAGTATTCACGCCATCTATTTTTTGAAGCGGAGATTCGGTAACCAGTTGTTTTACAATCAGTGTTTCTATATCGTATGGGAAATAGCTTTCCATTATTTCTTCTGAGGGCTCAATAAAAACCGGGTATTTCAATTCTTTCAGAAAAAAGAATACCGATTGCACTGCATCCTTTTCAACCTCCACCAGGATATAAAACCATCCTGGCTGATGGAGCATAAACTCGTTAAAGACTGATGTGCTCCAGAGGCATGTCTGAAGGAAGGGGAATTTCTTTTTAACTTTTGAGTTAAGGGTGATGATTTTCCTGGATATTTCAGGTCGATAAACCATACTGCTTCCAATAATGAATTTTCCTCTGCCTGTCCTGGTAAGGATTCCATTCTGAACCAGAGAATAAATTCTCCAATTAATGGTAGTATTCTTAATTGATGGGACTAAAGATTTGTAAAACAGGGCAATATCATCTACATTTAAAGACTCTCTGTCCTTAAATGTCTCTTTAAGCAGAACAATATTTAACTTATCCTTTTCGATCTTTTTATATTTCTTTCAAATATAGTAATTAACTATGAAACGGCAATAAATTATAAAAAGTGCCAAAATATAGTTAATTTCAGTTTATATAATGTGCATCATCAGGGGATGAGTTTTCTTCTATTTAGCTTATGAGCAGGAATGATTTCCAGAGTCTGCAACGGGGAGTTTGATCTGAAGCGGAATTTGCCTATACTTGAGCTTGACGAAACTTAGAATAATCCAATTCTGTAATAAGGTGTATACAAGAGCAATAGTAAGGAGGCCTGGCAGGAACTTTGCCAGCGGGATAACAACATCAGGCCTCGGACTGCCGGATTCCGGCAAAGCACTCGAACAGCATGCTGCATACTGCGAGGCGCTGATCAGGTGCGGTGTGGAACTGACAGTGCTGGATGCCGATGAAAGATATCCCGATGGCTGTTTCGTGGAGGATACGGCTGTTGTAAACAGTAAGGTAAAAGTCGTTTCCAGACCCGGGGCCGCCACAAGGAGGGGAGAGGAGGAGGCCATTGCAAATGTGCTGGCCGGCTATGGTCCAACGGAAGCAATCACAGCTCCAGGCACCATGGAGGGGGGAGATGTACTGCGAGC
>CALARM010000007.1 GCA_937888925.1 uncultured Synergistia bacterium
GATCCTCTCAGTCCTACAGATAATACGGAATTCATCGCCCAGCTTGCACAGTTCAGTTCACTCGAACAGATGAATAATCTGAATTCATCCTTTGAAAAACTTATGAGCTTTCAGATGGTTAATCAAGCTGCCAGTTTTATAGATAAAACTGTGGTAATAAAAGATGATTCAGGCAAGGAAGTTACAGGTACAGTAGAAAAAGTCGTCATGCAGGACGGTTCTCCTAAAATAGTTGTGAACGGAAATGAATATGATCCCGATCAAATTCGGGAAATTTTGAAAAAGGAGGAATAATTATGAGTTTAAGAGCTCTTATGACAGGCGTTACAGGTCTCAGGAATTTCAGCAACGGCCTCGATGTTATAGGAAATAATATAGCAAATGTAGGAACTACGGGATATAAAGGTTCAAGAATAACCTATAAAGAGGTATTTGCCACAACCCTGAGAAGTGCCACGAGAAGTTCCAACCCCCTTCAGGTTGGGCTCGGCACAAGGCTTGGTTCTGTAGATCAGAATTTCAAGCAGGGCAATCTTACTTCTACAGGAAGATCCACCGATATGGCTATTGAAGGCAATGGTTTCTTTGTTCTTCAGAGTCTGGAAACAGGAAGCACAGATTATCTTTATACAAGAGACGGTTCCTTCACCCTTGATTCACAGAATAATCTGGTAGATGCTTTCGGCCACAAAGTAATGGGATATGGCGTTATACCTGACCCTGTTACAGGTGAGCTGGTTATAGATACGACCCAGCTTGTACCGATAAACATACCTATAGGTGTTGACAGTTTTGCAGGTCCTACAAGGAATATACTCTACAACGGAAACCTTGACGGTAACAGCGCCGTAGCAACTACGTACAATACTACCAGTCAGATCTACGATTCTCTCGGTAACCCTCATACAATGACAATGACCTTTACTAAAACAGCGATGGGGCCTCCGTCTACATGGGATTATGCTGCCCAGATAGACGGTAATGCCGCAACAGGGACAGGAACACTTGCCTACGATGTAGACGGACAGTTCGATCTGGGAAGCAGTACAATAAATACAATCAACTATACCATTGCTCCTCCGAACGGTGCAGACGATCTTTCCATTAATCCCACTTTTGTTGACACAACACAGTTAAGAGGTGAAAACACCCTGGCAGCAAGCGATCAGGACGGATATTCCCTTGGAACTGTAAATGGTTTTACTATAGGCAACGACGGAATTATTATTGCTTCCGCCACGAACGGGCAGTTCAGAGAAATAGGCCAGGTCGCACTTGCTACATTCAGTAATCCGGAAGGACTTCTCAGAACAGGCAGTAACCTGTTTATTCAGACTCCAAATTCAGGACTTAACCAGATAGATGTACCACTCTCAGGGCAGAGAGGCAGTATTACCGCCGAATATCTTGAGGATTCCAATGTGGAACTATCCGATGAATTTACAAAAATGATTGTGACTCAGAGAGCTTTCCAGGCAAATTCAAAGGTTATAACCACTGCAAGTGATATGCTTGCAGAAGTCAATAATTTGATAAGATAATGGGTTCGTAACGCGTGACGCGTGGGAGGAGAGCGAGTAACTTGCAGAATAACATGTAAATATATAGTGTTATGAGCTTAATGAAGGGAAATAAAACTATATGATAGAACTTACCAGACTCAATAACATGTCTGTAGTGGTGAATTCCGATCTGATACAATGTATAGAGGAAACGCCTGATACTGTAATAACCCTGACAAACGGGTATAAATATGTAGTGAAAGAAAAGCCGGCAGATATTATAGAAAAGGTAATAATATTTCGCCGCAGAATAACTTCGCCTGTAGAAAAATCGTAAAGATTATTGACTTATGTGAGCATAAATATTTTATAATATGATAAAAGGGTATGATTACGCGTCACGCGTCACGCGTCACGCGTCACGAATACCTGAAGAGGTAAAAGATGGATCTTTTAACTGTAACAGGTTTATTATTAGGATGGATGGCCATACTTGTAGGAGCAAAATTAGAAGGGCTGAGACTGGATTCCCTTTTAAAAGTATCTGCCTTCTGTATAGTAGGTGTAGGAACTGTTGCTGCCGCCTGTACAGGATTTACCATGGAACAATTAAAAGGGTTTCCGGAAGCTCTAAAGAGATGTTTTTCTCCGGGGAAACAGAAGGCAGCAGATATTATCCCGGTAATTACAGGATATGCGAAAAAAGCCCGGCACAGTGGGCTTTTAATACTGGAACCGGAATTAAAAATACAGAAGGATCCATTTTTTAGAAAAAGTCTGCAACTTCTTATAGACGGAAACAGTATAGACGATGTAAAAACTATTATGGAATCAGAATTATCTATATGGGAAGAACAGGAAAAAATCTATGAAAAATTTCTGAGAGCTATGGGAGGTTTCTCACCTACCCTGGGTATCATAGGTACTGTTATGGGCCTTATTCATGTGATGGGTAACCTGGGAGAACCTGATAAGATAGCAACAGGTATAGCTACTGCCTTTATTGC
>CALARM010000008.1 GCA_937888925.1 uncultured Synergistia bacterium
GAAGAGGAAGAACACCTATTTTTAATGTGTAGAATCCTTCAGGAGCTGCATAGAGAAAGAATATAAGAGTATTTCTTTCTGTGAAGTAATATTCTATAACGGACTCTTCGTCTGATAATTTTTCTTTTAAATCCTTTACTGTCAGATATATCAGAGAGTAATTAACCTTTAATTCCGGGTATTTTTTTATTATTTCTTCAGCCAGTATTTTATGTGTTTTTTTCATAAGTTTATATTTTGTCCATAACTCTGACATTATTTCTGTTTCCAGTTCTTCCTGATTTACAAGGAGATAGTAAAGTTCTTTTATATTCTTTATCAGTTCTCTTTCTTTTTTAAAGAATTCTTCTTTCCCCTGCCTGTTTTTATACTGTCTCCCTTTAGTTCTCTCCAGTGCTTTAGCTCTTTCTATAAGTGTAAAAGCTTCTTCATTCTGACCTGTTTCCAGAAAATAATCTATAAAATTTTCATATACTTTATTTTCTCTGTAATCACAGATTTTGTGGAAACTGTATTCTGTAATATCCAGAAGGGGAAACCAGAAGTAATTTTCGATTTCCTCTATGGCTTTCTGGTAATAACTTACTGTCTGACCGTATCTATTCTGGTTCATAGCAAGTCTTCCCATATCAAAATTGATTTTCCAGGACAGATCAGGTCTGAAGATTTTTTGCGAAATTTCCTTTACCTGTACAAGATATTCATAGGCTCTGTTATAATCTCCTTCTATTCTTTTCAGCCGTGCCAGTTGAAATAAGATATTTGTCTGATAATTTAAAAAACAGTATTTCTGACTTAAATCAAGGGCCCGCAGGAATTCCTTCTGAGAACCATCTATATGACAGAAGGAGAAAATTCCTGAATTTTTACTGGCTCTTACTATACCGATCTCATACTCTATATCCTGAAATAATGCAATAGAAGTTTTTATTTTTTCTATTCCTTCACTGTAATTATTCAGGCAACACAGGGTATAGCCCAGATACTCTATGGCACAGCCATAGAGTATCTTCAAATATTTCGTTTTTTCATTACTTAAAATTTCTTCGAAATATTCTTTTGCTTTATTATAATTTCCCATGGCCAGATAAATTTTTCCTAAATTATTCAATGTGCGGATTTCTCCGACAAGATTCCCTGTTTTTTTATATATACTCAGAGCTTCCCTGAAATATTTTTTACTTTTTTTATTATTACCGCATTTTTGATAGATTTCTCCCTTTGTCGATATAGCTTCTACCATACCGGTAATAAGTTCCATTTCTTTATAAAGTTCCAGTGCCATATCTATATATTTACGGGCTTCATCAGTTTTGCCGATCATAAGGAAAATTAATCCTGTAGAGAAGTAAGTATGAGCTTTTCTTCTCGGATAAAGAGAAAAATTCTCTTCTTTCAGATCTTCAACGTAAAATCTGGAGGCTTCTCTGAGGTAAAATAGTGATTGATTTATTTTTCCTTTCAGGTAAAGTGTGATGGCAAGATGGAAATTACTGGACCCTTCCATAGATTCTACGGGGAAGCCGTCTGCTGCTATATTATAGGAAGCCAGGAAATGCTTATATGCTTCATTTATTTTGCCGATTTCCAGTTTTATCCTGCCTGCTGTCAGAAGGGTTTTCCATGATATAATTTTATTATTAATCTGTCCGGCAAGTTTCAATGAGCGTTCTATTAAATTTTCTGACATGTCTATGTGGCCTTTTATAAATTCCTGATAACTCAAATAGGTGAGACTTACGATAATATCTTCTGATATGTTTTCCTGTTCCGATAATTTTAATTTGTACTTCAGACAGGATTCTGCTTTAGTGTATTTTCCTGTATCTTCATAAATTCTCCCTGCGGATTCCAGAAAGATACATAGCCATTTTATAGATTTATATTTGTATGCAATAGACATGCCGTTTATATAAATATTTAATGCAACAGAGGGTGAACCGAGAAAATCACAGTTGTTTCCTGCAAGTAAGAGAGTTGAAAGTTTTTTCCCATTATCGCTCAGATACTGTGTTTCCCATGCAAGTTCACTGTAAATTTCTACGGCTTTATCCAGTTTTTTTTGATGAGTAAAAAGAGAAGCCACAAGTTTTAACACATTTAATTTTTCTTCTATATTAATCCCTTTGTTGCATTCTTCCAGAGCTTCTTTAAAATATTTTTCCGAAATGGAATATCCTTCCTGAGCTTTATGAAATTTCCCCAGTTCTATAAGGACATGAATAACAGGTTTTCTTTCTCCGATTTTTCTCCTTATTTCCAGACTTTTTCGTAACATAAGCATTGCCTCTGAAAATCTTTTCCCTTTTACCAGAAGATTACCTGTAAAAAGATATGCTCCTCCTGTAGTTCTTTCCATTTTTCGCGCAGAGGCTTTTTCAATAATAGAGGAAAAAAAATTTACCCCTTTTTGATAATCTCCTGATTGAAGGTAAATTTCTTTTATAAATTCCATTATGTCTGAAGTTTCATGATCGTCCTGTCTGTATAATATTATACTCAGGACTTTTTTAAAATATTTCAGTCCTTCCGTATAATTGCCAAGTTGATATGACAGCATGGCAAGTTCTTTTAGTTCTTCCTGAAGTATTTTTCTATTAACTACAGGTTTTGATATTATGTATGATTCATCTTTTACTTTTTGTTCTCTACCCATAAAACCTTCCAGTAATTGAAATAATTTATCCGTCCTTTCTTCAGCATATTCATATATTATACCTGAACTGTACTGTATTTTGCCTATATAAGGAGCTATGTGAAATTCGGTAACACCTCTGTCTGCATATTTAAGTGGTACAGGGCTGAAAGCATAACTTTCAGGTATGGACGGTTCGGTTTTTTTTCTGTCTTTATCAGGAGATTCATCTGTAAAAAATGATATAGAATCAATAGTTTCCCCCATTTTCCATCTGACTATTCCCATTGAAAAGAGTATGGATAACTCTGTTTGCCAGTCTCCTATCTGTCTGAATATACTCAATGCTTCTCTGAAACATTTATAAGATCTTTCCAGAAGGCCTGTATTCATTAATATTAAACCTCTGTAATAAAGGTTTTTCCCGAGAGCCTGTTTGAAGTCTATTTCACGTCTTATCTCTAAAATCTGCCTGTAATAAAGGAAAGCTTCTTTATAGTAGCCCATGTTTTTTAATGCCCTTGCCTGACTGGCGAGAGATAATATCAGTTCATTACTCATAGGATTTTTTATTTTTCTGCTTGCTTCCTGGAATTTAGACAGGCTTTCCTG
>CALARM010000009.1 GCA_937888925.1 uncultured Synergistia bacterium
CAGAGTCTTGCAAAAGCTCTCAAAATAAGTGTCAAATGGGATCCAAATAATAAAGTAATTTCTATAAACGGTAAGCCTATGGACTGTAAACCTCTGTTAAAAAGCAATAATATCTATGTACCTGCTATGGCTCTCGGCAACCAGATAGGAGCAGAGGTTGAAATGGATTACGGCCAGAATATGATTAAAATAACTACAGGGAAAACACCTCAGCCGAATCCGACAAAAGAACCGACACCGGCAGCAACCAAAGGACCTACACCTGTTGCCACGAATCCCACTCCGGCACCTACTGCTGCTCCTACGGCAAAAATTTCTATGTTTGTGCCTGTATCCGCAGAAAATGATAATTTCCGTGTTACTGTAACAAATCTTGAATATTCAAGCATAATAAAAAATTATTACACCCCTAAATCAGGCAATAGATTCTGCACATTAAACATCTCACAGCAGAATATTTCCGCCAATGTTCAGATCTACACTGGAACCTTTTCTCTTGTTGATAAAGACGGCGTTTCTTATGATTATCTGGAAGGACTCAGCAATTTCTGGCTTCAGGTGCTTCAGCCGGGAGGAACAAACTTCGGCCACCTGGTGTATGAAATACCGGCAACATCAGTGCCTGAGAAACTTATCCTGTACAGTATAGATCAGCCGAGTCTGACTCTTAATTTAAACTTGAAATAATCAGGAGGCATATATGAAAAAAATATTATTATTTTTAATAATTACCATTATAATTATAAATATGATGCCGGTTTTTGCAGGAGAACCTGTAACAATAAATTTCTGGCATGCCATGGACAGGCACAGAGGAAAAGTTTTAAATAATATGGTAGACGAATTCAATAAAACCCACCCCGACATAAAGGTTGTAGCTACATTTAAAGGGGTAACGGATAATACGAAAGACAAGTATAAAAACAGTTACAACATACTCTTCCAGCAACTCTTAATAAGTATTTCCATGCAGACCCCACCTGATGTATCACAGGTATACGAGAACTGGACAAGCCAGTTTGTTCAAATAAAATCCATCACACCCCTGGAAAACGTTGCAGAGAAAGAATTTACAGAGAAAGAACTGCCGGATTTTATCCCTACCTTTCTTGAAGCAAATAAAGAAGACGGGAAATTATGGTCATTGCCTTTCAATAAGAGTATATATGTTCTCTATTATAATAAATATATGTTCTCAAAGGCAGGTCTGAAACCTCCGACGAACTGGGAAGAAGTAAGGGAAGCGGCAAAAAAACTTACACAGAAAACTTCCTCAGGGAAAACCATCCACCACGGC
Source organism: uncultured Synergistia bacterium (assembly GCA_937888925.1). The sequence continues at coordinate 1,298 of CALARM010000009.1, forward strand.
ATATCCTTTAAGGCAGACGTAGATACCTTTTCTGTCATATTATTATCCAGAGGAGGCACACTGCTCGAAGGGAACAAAAAAGCAACCTTTAACGGCGAAGAAGGAGAAAAAACGATAAAATATCTCCAATCCCTTATAGAAGACGGTTCTGCCATTACTTCTTTTGAACCTCAAAAAGATTTTATGGAAGGTAAATGTGCAATGTATGTAGACACTTCTTCCGGTATTTCCAATCTGGAAAGGCATATTTCTTTCGAATACGGAGTTGCTCCATGCCCTTCCGATAAAGGGAAAATTCTATTTGCAGGCACTAACCTTGCCATATTTTCAGCATCGTCACAGGAAAAACAGAAGGCTTCATGGGAATTCATAAAATGGCTTACAAATACGGAAAATACAGCGAAATGGTCTATGGAAACAGGCTATTTACCTGTAAGGAATTCTGCCATAGAAAGTAATGCTTATCAGGAATTTCTTTCACAACATGAGAAACATAAAATTGGCATAAACGAGCTGAACATGGCGACAGTGGCGCCTGTAGTACCTTCATGGCAATCAATCAGAGGTATTATTGATGATACTGTTTTCAACACAGTTGTAGTAAAACAGGATATAAAAGAGACACTCAATACTGCCGCCACTACTGCAGACAGATTTCTCGGATTGCCGCAGAAATAGTCGGGACTATATAATAAATAGTGAGCGGAAGAGATTTATTTCTGCTCACTATTTATTTTTTAGTGAAAAGTGAAAAATGAAAAGTGAGTAAAAAAAATGAATAAAGAAACAAATTCCTTCATATCCAGACGTTCCTTTATTAAAGGATGCATGATAACAGCTTCAGGTGCTTTTTTGTGTCCATTACTGTCAGCAAAAGAGATAAGCCTTCTTGAACGTTACAGAGGGAGTCTTATCGGGCTTGCGGCGGTCGATGCACTGGGAACAACACTGGAATTCAAAAGTCCCGGCTCATTTGAACCGATAAACGATATAGTCGGAGGAGGGCCTTTTCGCCTGAAAGCAGGCGAGTGGACAGATGACACGTCAATGGCTCTCTGTCTTGCAGAAAGTTTAATTGAAACAGGAGGCTTCGACCCGGCAGATCAGATAAAAAGATATGCCAGATGGTACAGGGAAGGACATTTAAGCAGTAACGGAGTATGTTTTGACATAGGCGGCACTGTAAGAAAAGCTCTGGAGCTTTTTGAGGAAACAGGGGAACCTTACTGCGGTTCTACAGATCCGAAATCATCGGGGAACGGCTCAATCATGCGTCTTTCCCCTGTAGTGCTTTTATACAGAAAAAATCCGGACGAAGCCATAGAAAAGGCAAAAGACTCTTCCAGAACAACTCATGGAAGCAGTATATGTCTTGATGCATGCCGGTATTTTGCATCCCTTATTCTGGGAGCTCTGAACGGAGCAAGTAAAGAAGAATTACTGTCAAAACATTACTCAATTATTCCGGGATACTGGAAAAAACATCCTCTCGTTCCTGAAATAGATGAAATAGCTGCCGGTTCCTTTAAAGAAAAAAATCCTCCGAAAATAAAAGG
>CALARM010000010.1 GCA_937888925.1 uncultured Synergistia bacterium
TAAAAAGTCCGCCTCCCGAAGCAAGCGTCGCACAAAAGACATGCTCGGAGCGGACTCATTGAATAAACATATACTAGTATTTAACTAGTCATATTATACCATAAAATGTAAATTAATAGTTAAAATTTACATCATATTTATTATCGACAGAAAAAAAAGAAACTTTAATAAAAAATAGAAGTTTTTTATTTCCGCCACATACCCTACATTTTACAGCTGGAGGCTTTAAAATATGAATATTACAGGAATAATATTTCACTGGTCAGAAGGAACATACGATCAAACTTTCAATAATTATCATTACAATATTACCTATGATAGTAATACAAAAAAAGCGAGTGTAGTCAAAACATGTTGCAGTGATTTTGAACCGAAGGATCATACCTGGCACAGGAATAGTGGCAGAATAGGCATATCACTCTGCTGTGCATCAGGGTTAAGCCGTGAAAATCCCGGAGATTTTCCGCCGGAAAAAGCTCAAATTGAAACAGCCTGTATCCTTGCAGGCAAACTGGCTCATATTTATAGCATAAAAAAAGATGAAATAAATACTCATGCCGTATGGGCTTTCATCGACGGTTACGGTATACATTCAAAAGACAAGGAAACAAAATGGGATCTATGGATACCTTCCTGGGAAGACGGGAAAAACCTGACACAGATTATGAAAGATAAAACCTTATGGTATAAGGATCAATATCATCTCCATGTAGATAATTCAGATGGTATTTATGAAGAAAGAACAATAGATTTGTTAAACGGCGAAAAACTTTATCTGCCGTCGATATTTAAAGTTGCCAGGGAAGCTCATATTGTCACTGAGAACCACGGAAGATTCGAATATTCATGGCCTGAGTCGTTTAAAGATTGTATTGAAGAACATTATAAAATCTCAGAAGGTTACACAGGTTATACAATGATAAGAAACGAACCGTGGTGTTTTCCATATAATACAGAATGCTATTTCGGACAGGAAATAAAAGAACAAAAACCTTTAGAAGAAGAAGAGGGATGGTATATATTGTTGAAAAGCAAAGAATTCCCTCCTAAAGGTACAAGGTTTATTATAAAAAACCCTGTTAACGGTAGATCGGTTATAGCTATAGGAGGTTATGAAACAGGGAGAGGCAACAGCGGAAATCTGATAGGCGGGGTATGTGAAGAAATACACCACTATCTGGGAACAGGTCATGGAAGTAAACTGGAAGTTGGAGTGGCATATGAGCAGACACTATGCCCGGGGCCGGTAACGGGAAAGAAAAGTTTTCCGGTCAAAACAGGGATCGGGTAAAAATATTTCAAAGGGGCGGATCCGCCCCTTTGAAATTACCCCTCCATAAATCTCTCCGGTGTATCTGTTATAATCCCATCAACACCTGTCTTATTCACCAGTTTGTTCACAAGATCCGGCGAATTTGCCGTATAAGAATAAACCAGCTTATCTTCTCCGTGGGCTTTCTTCACAAAAGTGCTTCCAATAAGTGCCCAGTAAGGTAATATTATATCGGCCTTCTGTCCCAATGAGCCTTTAAGTGAAATCCTCTCCCCTATTTCTTTGGACACAAGAAATCCGGCCCCTCCTCCTGCAAGCATACAGCCTATGGAAACCAGTGCCCCTGCTCCTCCTATAAGGCCTCCTGCAAGACCTGCAACCATACCGCCGACTGTGCCAATCTTCAATGCCTTTACCAGAGGATCGGGAGATATAAGAAGACCTGTTTTTATTTCCGGCGCCATAGCTTCTATATTCTCACTTACAGATTTATCAAAAGACGTTATAAATACTTCGTTTTTAAGACTTTTTTCTTCCACAAGCTTGAGTATATCCTTTTCAATGCCAGGATATTGAAGGGAATTTTTCACTTCAATATCAACCTTTACTTTCCCCTTTGCCCATGTAAGAACCTCTTCCAAAGTGGGAATCTTTTCCCCTTTGAATTGAGAGCCGAACCATGAACCTGCATCAAGTTCTTTTAGTTCCGCCAGAGTGCAATCTCCTACCTTTCCTTTGCCGTTTGTAGTTCTATCGATAGTATCATCATGCATGATAACAAGATGGCCGTCTTTTGTTCTGTGAACGTCAAGCTCTATTGCGGTTGCCCCATGCTTAAAAGCCTCTTTAAAAGAAGCCATAGTGTTTTCCGGCGCAAGTTTCGACGAGCCTCTGTGGGCTATTATAAGGGCCTTATTTGAAAGAGACGTTTTATCCTGGATCTCAAGGTCAGGTTCTTTCTGTTTTACCTGGCTTATTACAGGCTGTTTCTGAATAAAGGAACTTTCTATTTTCATAAATTATACCCCTTCCTCAAGTTAACGATATATATACAAAATAACATTTATAATCAACCATGTCAATCAGATTTTATGTTAAAAATTCAATCGACAAGCATCTCTTTTATAACGGATTTTACCTTCTTAATGGTATGTTCATCGATTTCTCCGAGCCGTTTAATCAATCGTTTCTTATCTACAGTACGAATTTGATCAATTAACACCCATCCGTCTTTATCTTGAAATCTCACAGGCACACGGGTTTCATACGGATGAGATTGTGTTGTCATAGGAGCAATTATTACAGTCTCAATATATCTGTTCATTTCATCGGGTGAAATAATAACACAGGGACGCATTTTTTTTATTTCATGGCCTGTAGCAGGGTCAAGGGAAATCAGAAATACATCATACTGGCTGACTACCATTCCCATCCCGCCATATCCAGATCGATATTATCATCAATAATCAGTCGATCGTCATTTAATTCTCTCATTTCTTTAAAAGACTTCTCCCAGTTTTTTCTTGGCTCTGCTTTAACAGGTTTAATGATTATATTTTTATTTTTTACTTCAAGAAAAACTTCTTTTTCTATCTGACATTCTTCCAATATTTTCTTTGGTATCCTTATTCCTTTAGAATTACCTATCGGAACAACAGTTGCTCTCATATACATCACCCCAAAGTAATTATAATGTAATTACCATAATAAGTCAAGAATTACCTTCAACACGAAAATAAACTTGACTTTCTCAGTAAAAAAATCTTATTATATATAAAGAACATAGATGAAAGAGGGGAAAATTCACTATGAATATAGATTTCCATTATTACTGTATAGCAATTCTATCTATGGCGGCAGGATTTGACAGGGAGGATGCTTTCACTATTGCCTATGCTTCCCAGTATACTGATGATGCTACAGACAACACTCCTTTAATTATCGGTAAAGAAGGGAATGAATTCTATCCTGTCCGTACACAGCATATAGGAGTTAAAGCCTTCCTGGAGAGCTACTGGAGAGAAATCTATATGCCATTTCATTTTCCTCCTCCTCATTCCTACGGGAACGGCAATTTTTCTTTTATTGTGGAATCCGCACATGATGAGTCCGTTCTGTCTCACAGGATTCTGGATGAAGCCCTGAATGAGCCTCCGGATGAAACAATCAGCCACCCTGATGAAATAACATGTATGAGGCTTAAATGGCGCAGAAATCTCTGCCGTACCGGCATAGCAATACATACCTTTTCAGACTCCTGGGCACATCAGGGTTTTTCCGGGAGATTTAGCTGGGAAAACAATGTTATTGCCATATATGAACTTGCCTATGATAAAGATGAAGAAGAATACAACAGGCGAAGCATTTTCTGGAGGGTATTGCCACCGGTAGGTCATGCAAGAACGGGTCTCTATGCTGACAATACGGATTTTATCGGAAAATATATTATCAGAAAAAACGGCACAGGGACAGAAGAAATTAAAAGAAATAATCAGATAGAATTCCTGCAGGCATCAGAGGCTGTTTATAATAAACTGCTTTATGCAAAAAAGCCTGATTACAGAGAAAAAGTCAATATAATTCCCTGGGAAAATCTGAAAGATAAAATCAATAAATTACTCATGTCACATGAGGTTAACATGAAAAAAAGATGCTGGAACTGGCTCCGGGAATTCAAAGATATAATTACGGGCAATATGTGGAGACATTTCAGATATGATATAAAAAAATGGAAAAGATATGCTTTAAAGTCTGCCGGAAATAAGAAGATAGATGATATGTACAACTTTCCTGATGTAAAATGGGAAGATTTCCGGCAATCCCTCTGGTTTCATTTCCATGAAGCGGCGAGACAGCAGCGTAATTTTGTAATGAATAAACTGCCGCCCCCTTACGGTACAAAAGAAGGTTTTCCTGAAACAGAAAGAAATTTCAGCGAACATTCTCCAAGTAACACAGAGAAAAAGTTTAAAATTATGACGGACAACTGACTGTTATAACTCATCTCAGATTTCTCCTTTTCTTATTTCCATCTATTGAAAAAACATGAAAAAACTTCTATAATATCATGTACATTTCGCTATTAAAGGAGACATTTATGTTTTCATACATGCTTGTTTTTATAGGCGGAGGACTCGGAGCAAGTCTGAGATATCTTATGAGTATGATCTTCGCCACCCATCTGAAATATCCTTACGGGACTTTTATAATAAATGTCCTGGGAAGTTTCCTTCTGGGACTTATCCTTATGAGTTCATTGAGTAAAACAGGTACCGGTTTAAAATTAAACACCTTTTTAACCATAGGATTTGCAGGAGGTTTTACAACATTCAGTACCTTTACCTATGAAGCAATAAATCTAATAAATCAGGGGTTAATTTTACAGAGTATTTTTTATATATTTCTCAGTATTATTTGCGGTATGATCGGTATCTATATGGGAATATCCATGGCAAAAGTCATATAATATCCGAGACAGGTCATTGACTGCCCGCCGCACAGATTACTTCTTTCTCTACAGAAAAAGTCTTTCCAGAAAGTGAAGGATGGAATTATTTTTCCTGTCTTCCATAATTCTACTATGACGGGATTCCGGTTCTTTAGAATTTTCTTCGGTAATACTATTCCGACCATTATTCTTATTAAATTCAGGAGGTATGACATGAACCTTCCTGTATTTAAGCTCTTTTCTCTTTCCATATTGAACAATAAGTGCAGTAATATTATCCGTTCCTCCTGCAGAATTGGCCAGGTCAATGAGTATTCTACAGGCACGGTCAAGATCAGGTTCACGAAGGATAATCTCTCCTATAATTTCATCGGAAAGCATTCCTGTAAGCCCGTCGGAACATAGAAGAAATCTGTCACCTTCCATAAGTTCAATCGAGGTTATATCCACAGAAGGAGTATCATCCATACCCATGCATCTTGTAATATGGTTACGTAAAGGATCCTTCTTTGCTTCCTTCAGAGTAAGTACGCCTGCTTTAACCAGATCAAATACGACAGAATGATCTAAAGTAATCTGTTTAAAATCATTGCCGCGAAGGAGGTAAACCCTGCTGTCTCCCATATGGCCGATTGTCGCTTTACCGTCTACCATAAGACAGGCAACAACGGTTGCTCCCGCTCCGTTCAATGCATATCTCGCTTCCTTATAATGTCTTATATAATCACTTACGGCAATAATGGAATCTTTAAGAATAACTTCCGGCGGTAACGGATTAACGACAGAGATTATATAAAAAGGTAAATAATCCACTACCATCCGGGATGCCACCTCTCCTGCCTGTGCACCTCCCATGCCGTCGCTTACAATAAATAAGCCTGTCTCTTTATTCAT
>CALARM010000011.1 GCA_937888925.1 uncultured Synergistia bacterium
TTCTTCGTAAGAGCCTGTCAGGCAGAAGCTGATAAAATGGTTACTAATTTACCTGTAACTGGTAACTACTCACTGGTCACTTATTACCGATCCGTTGCTTCGCTCAACTGCTGCGGCTTTTTTCCATTCATGACTGGCCTGAGTTAAATTACCCTGTTTTGCATAGGCATCACCGAGTTTTTTATGGATTTCTGCATCCTTTATTCCTGAAGTTATGGCCTTTTCCCATTCTGAAATAGCGTCATTTATCTGTCCGTTTTTTGCAAATGCATAACCAAGGTCTTTACGGGCTTCAACATAATTGGGGTCAATTCTGAGAGCTTTTTTAAACTGTGTTATTGCAAGGTCAAGGTTGGTTCTTTCCATAAAAGATTTGCCTAAATTATAATATTTTTTTGCTTCTTCCGATTCTGTCTTGATTATCTGTCGCCAGTCTATTGTTTCAAGAAATTCACCGAGAACAAGTTTCTTTTCTTTCAGTTTTATATCAGCCATGCTGGCCATTATTTCTGCAAGCTTTTTTATGAATATAGAGGGGAATTTCTGCATAATAGAAGCACAATCTTTTGCAGGAAAGCTTATCATAAGAATAGCACATTTTTCAACAGGTGAAAAAGTGACCTCTTTATCATCTGTATAAACACCGTTAAAACTTCTTTCAAAATTATCGTTTACTGTCATATCGTCGTATTTTATATCGAGTTTTTCCAGAAAATTTATTATAGATTTATATAAAACACTATCAAAAACTCTGACAAATCTCTCTACTATAGTTGTAAACATCTGATAGTTTGAAACAAGTTGAAGGCCTTTTATAAAACTTTCTACTGACAAATTTATTTTCCTTAATTCAAAGAGGCATGCTCCTCTGTAGAGGGAGATTTCAAAATCATTTTTATCTATTGAGTAAGCTCTGTCAAGATGAATGATGGCTTCCTGATAATTCCCCTGGGCAGCAAGCACTATGCCAAGGTTAAGGTGATTCTGGGGGTTTTCTTCTTCCAGTTTAACAGCCTTTTCAATCATACTCTGAGATGACTGTAGTTTACCTATAAAAAATAGAGATTTCCCAAGTTCTAAATAAGCAGGCCCGTAATGAGGATCGAACTGTAAAGCTCTCTTGAATTGCAGTAAAGCTTTTTTATATTTCTTTCTCTCCATAGCCTGCAACCCGGACATGTAATACTGTCTGCTTAAAAACCACAGGAAAAAATTAGGTTTTTCAAGTATGTCTCTGTTTTTATTATCCTCTATATAATGAGTTCTGAGTTCCAACAAAATTATTAAAGAATATATACCGGCTAATAACCAGAAGAAAATTATCTCCGTATTCACTGTCTTTCTCCTTTTTAACTAACAGTCATGGCCGTTTCGGTCATAACGAAGTATGAGAATCTGCTCCTTCCGTCACCTGTGACGATTCTCATATAAAGTGCTAATAACGTAAATACGTCACTGAAAGGTTTAATTTTAGATGTAGATTTCTATTTTACAGTATCAGAAATGTTACCTTTTAATGAATTACATCTGTAAAATAGAGCATCAAAAACTCCTGTCGAAGAAGCAAAAATATTAATTTTCGCACAGTAGTGATAGGCTTTTTTTATATCATCTCCTTTAAGAAAATGATATATTACAACACATAATAGGAAAAATTTACCATTTTTACAGTCTTTTAACTTGTTTTCATATACACAGGCAATTTTATTATGTAAAATGTGCTTTATATCTGATGTTATATTATCATATAATATGTTTTTATACAATGGATGAATAAAAGAAAAAGTACCATTATTTTTATTATATTTAACTATATCAGGTAAGGAAGATTCTTTGAAAATTTTTGGTGTATATTCCTTTAAAATTTCCTCTGCCATAGCTGAAGTTAAATCTCCATGATATATACAGAGTAACTGCAGGAGGGGCTCGTTTTTAAATTTTTCTATATTGGATTTGATTATATCTTTTTTGTCTTTTTTCTGAGAAAACTTTCTTTGATCTTTTATGATTTCCTTGAGATATAAAGGGGAACCATTGCATAACATATAAATTTTATTTATAGCCTCATCTTTTAGAGTATTTTTCCCCAGAAATTCCTCTGTTAGTTCTGAGAAATCCTTATGTGATAAATATTCCAGTCTTATATCTTCAAATTTTCCTGTTCTGTATAAGTCGCTATCGTAAAAAAATTTTTCAATTATATGAGATGTTAAAACCCATAACACAGGTATGTTTTCAAGAATGGAATTTTTTATAACAGAGGCCAGAAGTGTTTTTGTATCATCTGTTGCATACTCTATGTCATCAAATATTATTATTAAAGGTTCTGAATTTGTATGGTTTTTCAGTTTATCAATAATTAAAGAAGAGAAATCTTTCAGTGAAATCTCAGGAGTTTCCTGGATAAGAACTTCCATGTTAAATTCTTTGATTAATTTCCTCATAGAATAAAAGGGAATAAATCTGTCAATTTCTCCAAGTTCTTCTTTTAGATATTTTATCTTCCTTATGGAAGCAATGGTAATTATTTCATTGACCAGGCGGCTTTTACCTGTCCCTTCCGGCCCGGTAAGATAACATAGAAAATTTTTCCCCGATTTTACCATATCTACAAGACAGACAAGGCGATAAATAGTTTCATCTTTTCCTATGAGGCGAATAGTAAAATCAATATTTCTTTCTTTATATAACCTCTCTCCTGTTTTTTGATTCCCCGATGAAAGAATATCTTTGAGAACAGACAGGATTTTTTTAGTATTGTTATAACGTTTTACAGGTTTTTTCTGTAATAGATTGATAATAATTTTTTCAAGTTTAACATTAATGAAATGGTTGTGGAAACTTGGAGGCTGCGGGATTACATTTATGTGCTGAAGTATGAGTGCAAATATATTGTCCCCCTGGAAAGGTTTAACTCCTGTGAATAATTCATAAAGGATTATACCGAGGGAATACAGATCAGACCTGTGGTCAACTCTGCTTGACATGGCCTGTTCCGGCGAAATATAGTCAGCTGTTCCTATTATAGAATTAAATTCAGTCAGTTCTGTATCACTTCCTATTCTCCTGACCATGCCGAAATCCATAATCATTGTTTTGCCATTATCTGCAATCATTATATTTGAAGGCTTTAAATCACGGTGAACTACACCATGTTCGTGAGCATATCTCATGGCATCAAATATATCAATTGCTATAGCCAGGGCTTTCTCTGTATCAGGTTTACCGCGAGACAGGATTCTGTCCAGTGTTGTTCCTTCTATAAATGGCATAACAAGATATGGTATATTGTTTTCGGAACCTATGTCAAAGAGGGTTACTATATTGGGGTGGTCAAGTCCGGCAAGTTCTCTTGCCTCTCGTAGAAATCTTTTGAGAGGTTTTATGGCAGTTGAAATTTTATCATGTTCAATAACATGGGGCCATGGAACTTTTAATGCCACATTACGTCCTAACCATGTATCCCGACATTTCAGCACATACCCCATGCTCCCATGACCTATTTTTTCTATTACCCTGTAGCGGTTACCATATAAATCATACATGTCACTCTACCCATACTATGGCATTTTCCCCCATAAGTCCCGAAAGATTGTGTTCTATGCCTGCAGGAGATGCCCAGTAATCTTTATTAAGGGCTATTGACCTTTTCTCTATACCTTTTTCAAGATGTATGTAAACAGGCTGTTCACTTATTTGAGAATGGAGAAAATCTTTTAATGTCTGCAGTTTTTGATATTCCATACTGTCCAGGAGAACTTTTATATGTATTCCCTGATATTTGCTTCGGACCTTCTCTGGTTCATCTTTTTTATCTTCTTCCTGTTCCTGTAATAAAAACTCCGAAATCTTTTCTGCAAAAAAGCTTACTTTTATCTGTTTTTCCGTGATTTCTTCTTCATCATCAGAATAACCGCCTCTTTCTTCAATTTTTACTGTCCCTTCTATCAATAATATTTTATCTTCCAGTAATAGCTGGCCATATTCTTTATAGCATTTAGGAAATACAATAGTTTCTATCTCTCCTTCCAGATCTTCAATGGTAACATAGGCCATGTTTTCCTGTTTTTTGGTAAGGGTTTTTCTTGTCTGAACAACAATGCCTCCTATTGTGACTTTTCTTCTGTCTTTTATGAACTGGAGCTTGCCGGCTGTTGCAGTAATAAGGGATTTAAGTTTTGCTTCATATGGTGTAAGGGGATGGCCTGAAATATAGAAACCGAGGGCTCCTTTTTCCAGAGATAAGCGTTTATCATAGGAAAAATCTTCCATTTCACCGATAGATGGAGGCATAGTAGCTGCTTCTGTATCCATATCAAACAGTTGAATCTGGCGGCTGTCTTTTTCTTTTTGAATCTGCTGGCCATACTCCATAGCCAGTTCTATTGAATTTACAAGCTGTGCTCTGTTTGCCCTGAGATTGTCAAAGGCACCTGCAAGTATTAAATTTTCAATGACTCTTTTGTTTACAGACCTGAGATCTACTCTCTGGCAGAAATCAAAGAGACTTTCGAAATTGCCTTCTCTGTTTCTTGATTCTACAATGGCATTTATGGCTCCTTCACCTACATTTTTAATGGCTCCCAGACCAAGGATTATATTATCTCCCTGAACATTAAAAGCAAAATTACTTATATTTACATGGGGAGGAAGGATCTTTATGCCCATCTTTTTACATTCACTGATAAGAATAGCTATCTTTTCAGTTTTATCCATTACGCTTGTCATGTTGGCTGCCATGAATTCCACAGGATAATGAGCTTTTAAATAGGCCGTCTGATAGACTATATAGGCATAACAGGCACTGTGGGCTTTATTGAAACCGTAACCTGCGAAATAGGCCATAAGATCGAATATTTCTTCTGCAGTTTTTGCAGGAACTCCCTTTTTTACTGATCCTTCTATGAATAATCCTTTTTGCTGTGCCATAACATCATGTTTTTTCTTACCCATGGCTCTTGTTAGTAAATCTGCCTGACCCATGGAAAAACCGGCAAGTTCATTTGAAATTTTCATTACCTGATCCTGATAGAGTATTACGCCGTAGGTTTCTTTCAATACCGGTTCCAGCATGGGATGTTTGTACTGGATTTGTTTTTTCCCATGTCTACAGGCAATAAAATCGTCTACCATGCCGGAGCCGAGAGGACCCGGCCTGTACAGTGCCACCAGTGGTATAAGATCTTCAAATTTTTCCGGCATAAGGTCCATGACTATTTTCGTCATACCTTCAGATTCAAGCTGAAATACTCCTACTGTATGACCTTTTTGAAGAAGTGATGCAGTCGCAGGATCAGCAAGAGGTATGTTTGTTATTTCTACCGTGACATGTCTGTTCTGTTCTATTAATTCCAGTGCATCACGTAATACTGTAAGGGTTCTTAAACCCAGGAAATCCATTTTTAAGAGTCCTATTTTTTCAAGGTTTTTCATCTCATATTGAGTTGAAATACCATCTCCTCCGGAACTGTAAAGAGGAACACATTTTATGAGAGGATGTCTTGAAATAACAACTCCTGCGGCATGTATGCCGGGGTTCCTTGCAAGGCCTTCCAGTTCCTGTGCTGTTTCAATCAGCCTTTTTACATTCATGTCTTCTCTCATCATATCCCTGAGTTCCTGCTCTGTTTCAAGAGCTTCTTTTAGATTTTTCGCTCTTGCCGGAATAAGCTTCGCAATTTTATCCACAAATGGTATGGGCAGATCAAATACCCGTCCTACATCTCTTATGGCGGCTTTTGCTTTCATTCTTCCGAAGGTAATAATCTGTGCCACATGATCTGTACCGTATTTTCTTTTTACATATTCTATGACTTCAGGTCTTCTGGTGTAACAGAAATCTATATCTATATCAGGCATGGATTTACGTTCCGGGTTTAAAAATCTTTCGAAAATCAGTCCGTATCTCAGAGGATCTATATCTGTAATACCCAGCACATAGGAAACCATACTGCCTGCTGCACTGCCCCGTCCCGGCCCTACGGGGATGTGCTGTTCTCTGCTGTAATTTATAAAATCCCATACTATAACAAAATACGCATCATAACCTTTTGTATGAATAACATCAAGTTCATAATTCAATCGTGGCATAAGTTCCTGCCAGGTATCGGGGTAACGATCTTTTATGCCTTTTTCGCACAGGTATCTTAAATATGATGCTATATCATATGGGGGAGGAACAATATAATCGGGGAGATGGAGTTCGTCAAAGGTGAAATTTATATTGCATTTTTCTACAACTTCCATTGAATTTTCTATGGAATCAGGGGCAAAGGGAAACAAATTTTTCATTTCTTCAGGTGTTTTCAGATAGAATTCAGAAGTCGGGTAGCGAAGTCTTTCTTTATCTGCAAGTTTATTGCCGGTGCCGACACAGAGCAGTACATCATGGGCAAAGGCATGGTCTTTTTTTATATAGTGAACATCATTGGTTGCAATGAGAGGTATATTGTGTTTTCTGGCTATTTTTACTACATGTTCGTTGATTTCCTTCTGTTCCGGAATTTTATGATCCTGAATTTCAAGATAGAAATTACCTGTACCGAATATATCACGATATTCCAGAGCAGCTTTCTCTGCCATATCTAACTGTTTTAACTGTATATAAGATGCCACTTCACCGGACATACAGGCCGAAAGGGCTATAAGGTTTCCTGAAGATGCATAATGTCTGAGTATATCTTTATCTGCCCTTGGTTTATAATAAAATCCTTCCTGGTAAGACAGACTGACTATTTCACTCAATCTGTTATATCCGTCTAGATTTTTTGCCAGAAGTACCAGATGATATGGTTTTTTATCATAAGCAGGGGATTTGTCAAATCTGGTTCTTGGCGCCACATATATTTCAGAGCCTACAACAGGTTTTACTCCTTCCTGCATACAGGCTGCGTAAAAATCAATAATACCGAACATTGTACCATGATCTGTAATTGACAGGGCTTTCATCCCCATCTCTTTTGTGGCTTTAACAATTTCTTTTATCTTACAGGCACCATCCAGTAAGCTGAATTCTGTATGAACGTGAAGATGTACATAATCAATCATAAATTTAAAACTCCATTTTTTTAAAGCATTCAGCTGTCAGCAGTCAGCTTTTATGAGACCTACATAACAATTAAATTCTATTTTTTTATACTATTTACATAATCAGGATTTGTAAGCTTTAGCTGATAGCTGATAGCTAACTGCTGAAGGCCTGAGGTGTTTGCGGTTAAATCGCAATGCGTAATGAGTAACATGTGAATACTATTGCATCACCCATTACACATCACGCATCACGTAATTATTCTTCTGACGGTATGTATGTTAAATTATAGACCCTTGTCCCTTCAAGTGAAGCTTCTTTTATAT
>CALARM010000012.1 GCA_937888925.1 uncultured Synergistia bacterium
TATCTCTTATTTCTGTAAGTAATTCTATTATTTTATCATTTTGTTTTATAATCAGGTTATTCTGTTTTTGAAGCAGTTCCATAGCTTCCATTGTATAGTAAGAAGCCACTGCCTGCTGCTGATCTGCCGTTTCTGCTTTCTTTATATTTGCCTGTACTTTCTTTATGAGTTCATTATATTCTTCTTCCAGTTTCTGTGCATCCGTACTGTAAGTAACAGGGGTTGACTGTACTGTAACCGTTGCAGGCACAGGCGAAGATACGGGCCGGTTGTTACCGGTATTTTCTAAACAACCGGTGAAAAGCACAGTTATAAGGAGTAACAGGAAAATTATTTTTTTCATAAAATAGGCCTCCTTTAAATTTTATAAAAGATCTTGCTCCACCATGCAATATATTTTATATATATTTTATAAGCGGCAGCTATACTTGCATAGTCTTCCGAACATGGCACTGTTTTAAAAAGATTTTTTTCATTATATATGGTAGTTGTTTTTTTATAGGCACATTTTGCAGGAAGATCCTCTTTGGATACAGAGAAATTTCCGTAGATTCTACATGAATAAGGTCTGGCAGGATAGATAACACAATGTTTTTTATCTCTGTCATAAAAAGGGCATAATATATTATGAACAGATTTATCATATAGATTCTGCCTGTCATTAAGAAATTTCTCATAATCATCCATAAGAGTAAGAGACAATTTGTGTTCCATGAGATATTTTTTTATATATGCCTGTTCTACGGCACTTACTGTCTGTCTGGCAGCAGCAGTACAGCATTTATAACAATCCCTGCATATATTTTCTTCACCGGTCAATTTCGTGTCCAGTTTTTTATATAAATTTTTCATAAGATATAAAAATATTCTGTTCATAATTTAATCGTGACGCGAGGCCAGTCAGTTTTCATATCATTTTTTAACGCCATCTTTATATATAATTATATCATTAATAATTGCAGTTTAAAATGTTTTATTCTATAATATTTATACAGGTAATCCAATCTCCGCGTTACGCGTCACGCGTCACGCGTCACGAAAAGAAATGATACTATGAAACACATAGAACCGGCCAATGTTACAGAACTTCATAAATATTTTCTTTCTGTTCTATCACATGATTTAAAGAGTCCTCTCACAAGTATTATCGGATTTGCCAGAATTCTCAAGACTAAACCTGATATAGGCACTGCTATAAAAGAAAAATGCTATTCTTCTATAATACATGAAAGTGAGCGGATGGTCAGGATAATAAATAATATACTTACATGGGAACAGATTAAGAAAAAAAAATTGCTTTTATCTTTTACCAGGGTAAAATTCAGTCAACTCGTGAAAGAAATTTCAGTAAATTGCTTCGATAGAATTGACAGAGAGAATTTCTATGTAGATATTGAAGATGATCTGACTTTTTCCGGTGATTATGATAGGTTAACAGATATAATAGAGAATATTATGGGAGATTTATTACTTTTTACTGAAGAAGGCGGGCAGGTAGAGATGAGAGCCTGGAAAAAAGATGAACATCATATCACTTTAGTCCTGTCCAATACGATATTTCTTCTGGATCCGTACATAATAAAAACTATATTTAAAAGAAAAAAACCTTCTCTTGCTACTATAGATACAGATAAAGGAAGAGCGTTAAGTTTTATTGTAGTAAGGAAGTTAGTTGAACTTCATGGAGGAACTATTAAACTTGAACCGTTAGCTTCCAGAGGATATAAATTTTCTATAGAGTTTACCATGTAAAAACGCCCCGGCATACGGGGCTGTTAGCACAGAAAATATGTTTAAATATGTTTACCAGTCACGCGTGGCGCGTCACGCGTCACGCCTATTAAATAACTATTTCAAATATATCATCCAGGTTAAGCTGTCCGTTCCATACATATTTCATAGCATTATCTTTCAATGATTCCATACCTTCTTTTTCTGCAAGTCTGTGAATTGCATCGGGGATGGGTCTCTTTATAAGTTCTGATTTGACTCTTTTTGTCATATTAAGCACTTCATATATGCCTATACAACCGTAATACCCTGTCTGGTCACAGAAATTACAGCCTCTTCCGCTGTAAAGTCTGACTTTTTTGGCTTTAGTCTTCATATCTAAAAATTCCCATCGCCAGTCATCTTCTCCAAGGTAATGTTCGGTTTTACAGTAAGGGCATATTTTACTGGCCCATCTCTGTGTTATTATACCGTTGAGGGCAGAAGCAATCCAGAAAGGACTTATACCTTTTTTCATAAGTCCGCAGATAGTTTCTGCAGAATGGAAATAGGTTTCCAGTGTGCTCAGAACAACCTGGCCTGATAGAGCCAGCCTGAAGGCCATTTCTATAGTATCTCTGTCTGATAGTTTGTCTATAAGTATAACATCGGGATCCTGGTTTACTACAGTTTTTATTGCATCAATATAGCTGAATCGGTCTGTAACTCTTATATAATTTATACCTTTAAACTGCAGGTTCATACCTTTACCTATAATAATTATACTTTTATTTTGATTTGCTATCATATGAAGTATGGCAAAAAGAGTTGATTCGCTGTCACTGCCAGGAGGGCTTGCAAGAAGGAGCAGTCCTTTATTTCTTCTGAGTATGTCCTGTAAAGGTTTAAAACTTCTTTCATCCAGAACGAGATTCCAGAAATTTGCAAAGGTATGTTTCTGATTTAATATCTTACAATTAATTCTTTCTCCGTCGGCTGTTCTTATGACTGATGCTCTTACTCTGAGGGTTTTATCTACGACTTTTACATCACATTCATTCTGTAAAGATGTAGAAGGATCTGCTATATTCAAATCAGTCATAACCTTGATTCTGAGAGGTATAGGTTCTGCAACAGACAGTGGTATAACCTGTACATCATGAAGTCTTCCGTAGATTCTGAATCTGAGTAACATTCCCTCCGGAACCGGTTCAAAATGTATATCTGTAGCTCTGCATTCAATAGCCATTTTGAATATGTCATCTACCATTTCCAGAGCCGATTTTTCCTGTACCGGTCTCAGGTTTGCCGGAGCATCGAATTTAGCTGCACCTATGATATCTCTTTTCTGCGCATCTGTTATTCTCTGTTTCTTCTGGGTTATTCCCTTTTCAAGAATTATATCAGGAGTGGGGAGAAGACTCATTTTTTCATAATATACTTCTATGGCTTTTATGATATCTTCTTCAAAGGCAAAATAGACTTTCAGAGACAGAGATGTCAGGAATCTTATATTATCAATAGCCATAAGATCCTGAGGATTTGCCATGGCAACCACCATCTGTCCCGGTGTAACACTTATAGGCATCAATTTATTTGCAAGAGCTGCATCTTTTGGAACCAGCATAAGTGCATCGAGTTCAACCAGTTCTCTTGCAAGATTTATATAAGGTGCATCATAGACCAGTTCCAGTATCTCGAAAGCTTCCTGCTGCGTTATGAATTCTTTTTCTACAAGAACCTTTTCGATACGCTCTCCTGTACTCTGTGATATTTTTAAAGCATCATTCCACTGAGCTTCTGTTATTATCCCGGCAGTCAGAAGGAAACCTTTAATTTTATTAATAGCGTCCATTTCATGCCTCCTTATCCTTCTGTATTCTCAAAAGTATTTCTTTCACTTTTTCAGCAAGTTGAGGAGGTGCCATATGGACTTTAACCAGATAATCAATAGCTCCAAGCTGTCTTGCCAGTTCCTGATGCTGACTTTGATAAAGGTTAGAAAGGAAAACTATTGGTATATCTTTTGTGTCTTCTCCTTCTCTTAATCTTCGACAGACTTCAAACCCGTCCATTCCCGGCATCATTATATCCAGTAAAACAAGATCCGGTTTGTCTGTCTGAGCTTTTTCCAGACCTACTGTGCCGTTCGGAGCTATAGATACATCATGACCCTCCAACATCAGAGTAGTCCTTAACATTTTTGCAATAATACTGTTATCTTCCACTATTAGGATCTTTGACATCTTGGAGACCTCCCAAAAATTAATTTTATTGGCTATTATTTAAAATTGTTTTCTTCTGATTTTATTAAAATATTAAATAGTTAAATTCCAGATTTATCTAAAACTTCCTTTTATTTTTTAGAAATATTTATTGTGTCATACAGTCTTTTACGAAATGATATAATGTTCTTACCCCTACACCTGTTCCTCCTTCCTTGGGTAGATAAGGGTTTTTCAGATATATCATAATTGCTTCATCTGTAGTGGCTGTCCCTGCAATATCTAAATGAGCCCAGGGAATACCTCCCGTAAATTCCTGCAGAAATATGGCAGCAGTTATGGCACCTGCAGGAGAACCGCCGAAGTTTTCCAGATCTGCTACATCACTTTTTATCTGCATCTTATATTCTGGAAATAACGGTAATTCCCATATCATTTCTCCTGCTTTATCACCTGATTTTATAAGATTATTAATAATGTCTTTATCTGATCCCATAATACCTGTTGTCTGATGACCGAGAGCAGATATTATGCTTCCTGTAAGAGTTGCAATATCAATTAATATGTCAGAACCTTCATGTCTGGCATAAGACAGGGCATCTGCAAGAATAAGTCTTCCTTCTGCATCTGTCGATAATATTTCAACTGTTTTGCCTTCAAAAGTTTTTATTATATCTGACACTTTATAGGCCCGTCCGTCAGGGAGATTTTCTGCCAGTGGCATTACGGCCATTATATTGGCTTTTAGTTTCATGACTGCTATGGCCTTTAATGCTCCGAGAACTGCTGCAGCTCCTGCCATATCCGAGTTCATACGAAAGAGGTGACTGTCAGATTTTATAGATATACCTCCGCTGTCAAAGGTTATGCCTTTACCTATAAGGCCGATGGTTTTTCCTCCCGGATTGCCTTTATAATGCATAATCACCATTTTAGGAGGCTCTTCACTTCCCTGGCTTACTGCAAGAATGCCTCCCATACCGAGTTTTATCATATCTTCCTTTTCCAGTATTTTTATATCCATAGTACATTCAGAGGCTATATGCCGTGCATGTTCTGCAAATGCTGTCGGTGTTAATACCATAGCAGGTTCATTTACGAGATCCCTTGCAAAATTTGTAGCGTCACAGAGAATAAGTCCCTCTTCAACACCGGAGGATATGTCCCGGATATGGTCGTTACTATCTACTATTATCTTCAATTCTTCCAGTATAAAAGGCGGTTTGTCCGACGGGCTGATATATTTTGTAAATTTATAAAGACCTAACAGTATACCTTCAATAATACATCTTCCGTAATCTTCCTGTGCCATGCCGAAATTGTTATACCCGTAAATACACATGGACGTGCAGTTTATTCTTCTGCCGTTCCTTGCAGCTCTTGCCATTACAGAGCGAAGTCTGTCAGGAGTAAAGTCTTTTTTCTCTCCAAGACCTATTACAAGGATTCTCTTTATATCTACACATCCTGTATAGAACATAGTATATTCTTTGTATTTACCTTTAATATCACCCCATGACAGAAGGCTTTTAAGTCTTCCTCCCTGGGTTTTATCAAATTTTATCAGTTTACCATTCAGGTTTTTATCATCACTGAAGAATGGCAATATAAGGAGATGACTCTGGATCTGCTCCAGATTATCTGTTGTAGTTATTACATTCATTTTATATCACTTCTTTTTTTCGGCAATTCAGCAATTCAGTATTTCGCTGACGTGCTGACTGCTGAATTGCTATATATTTATAGGTACAGAAGAACGTTTCTGTGCCGTGTCAAGTGTTATTGCACCTGATGTGACAAGTTCTTTTAGAGACTCATCCATAGTTCTCATACCGATGGATCTGCCCGATAAAATCACAGATGATAGCTGTGATGTCTTACCTTCACGTATTAAATTTCCCATGGCAGGTGTGTTAATAAGTACTTCTACTGCAGCACATCTTCCGCTCCCTCCAGCTTTTTCCAGGAGTATCTGTGCCACTACTGCTTTTAAAGACACAGATATCATTGATCTTATCTGTC
>CALARM010000013.1 GCA_937888925.1 uncultured Synergistia bacterium
ATAGAAAGGAAGAAATTTTATGCAAATCAAAACCTTATTTGAAAAACAGATCGACAGAGAAATAAACGGTGTAGTCAAAGTAGAACGGGATAAAAATATAAATGCTCCTTATGCTCATTTAGAGTTCCAGGAAATTGATGAATTTGTCGTTACAAAAGAACTGAGAAAGCATTTCTATGATTTTTATAAAAATTATAATTACTCCCTGGATAAAAGCACTGAAAAGATTGGCTGCTGGATTTCAGGATTTTTCGGATCCGGTAAATCACATCTGCTTAAAATGTTATCATGGCTTCTTGAAAATAAAGTAGTTGAAGGACTGCATACTATAGATGCTTTCGAAAAGAAACTGTCTGATGATAAATTACTCTTTAATGAGATTAAAAGGGCAAGTAACTGTTCTACTGATGTGCTGCTGTTTAATATCGCTTCCAAAAGTTCAACGGAAGGAATAGAAGGAAAAAGCTCTATTGTCGAGGTTTTCATGAAGGTTTTTAATGAAAAACAGGGTTATTGCGGAGATATTCCATGGATTGCCGAAATTGAAAAACATATTGCAGAAGACGGTTATTTTGATTCCTTTAAAGAAGCTTATAAAGAAATAACCGGTGAGAACTGGGAACAATCAAGAAAGAAAAATTATTTTATAAGAGACTATTTTATTCAGGCCCTGAGAAAAGTAAAGAATGATATATCGGAAGAATCTGCGGCTCTTCTGTTTGATAATGCAGAAAAGAATTACAGCCTCAGCCCGGAAAAATTTGCAGTAATAATTAAAGAATATCTTGATAAAAAAGGGAAAAATCACAGAATAGTTTTTATGGTTGATGAAATGGGATTTTATATAGGTGATAATACCGGCCTGATGCTCGGCCTCCAGACTGTTACGGAAAACCTGGGTGTTTATTGTAAAGGCAGGGCATGGGTTGTAGTAACGTCTCAGGAAGCTATTGACAGTTTAACAAAGGAAAGGCTCAAAGATCTGGATTTTTCTAAAATCCAGGGACGTTTTGATACAAGGCTGAATTTATCAAGTTCAAATACTGATGAGGTTATAAAAAGAAGGCTCCTGGAAAAGAAACCCTTTGCTAAAGACACACTGGAACTGACCTATAATGAACACTGTGCGGGACTTAAAAATCTTATAAGTTTTTCTCCCAATACGGCAGGTATGAAAACTTATCAGGATTCTCAGGAATTTATTGAAGTTTATCCTTTTATACCATACCAGTTCAATCTGCTTCAGCATGTTTTCGAATGTATACGCAAATTCAGTTATGTCGGTAAGAACCTTGCCGAAGGAGCAAGGTCCATGTTAAATGCTTTTCATCTGGCATTAAAGGCTCATGGAGATTATGACATAAACAGAATTATTCCTTTTCAGTTTTTTTACAGCACTATCGAATCTTTTCTTGACAGTAATATAAAAAGAATTATCGATCATGGAAAAGAAAATGTTAATCTGGAAAGTTTTGACATAGAAGTGTTAAAAGTCCTATTTATGATTAAATATGTAAAAGGTATGCCTGCTGATGTGGACAATCTGGCTACTCTTATGATAGAAACTGTTGATGATGACAAAATTACCCTCAGGAATAAGATAAATGCATCTCTTGCCAGATTGAAAAAAGAAATTTTAATTCAGCAGAACGGCAAACTCTATGATTTTCTTACAGATGAAGAGCAGGATGTAAACAGAGGAATAAAGTCTGTAAATATAGAGTTCGGAGAAATTATTACAGAGGTGTCAAGAAGAATATTTGATACGATTTATCCCGATAAAGCCTATAAATATTCCAATTATAATATATACAATTTTTCCAGAGAGATCGACGGGAAAACTTACGGAAAAGCCGGGGAAGAGCTAATTATTAAAATATTTACTCCTGAAAGCGGCGAGCATAAAAGAGATGATGAAAGCTTTAAGATGCTTTCCATGGGAGGAAGCGTTCTTATTATACGTATGCCGAAAGACAGAAAATATCTGGATGAGATTGAAGAAATACTTAAAACACAGGAATATATAAAACAGAAGTCAGATATTCAAATCTCAGAAAATATAAGAAAAATTATAAATATAAAAAACGATGAAATTACTCAAAGAAAACAGAGAGCTACAGGACTTCTAGAAGAAGCGCTCAGAGAAGCGTCTTATTATGTATCACAGAGTAAATTAACCACTAACGGAAACAATGCAAAGGCAAAAATAGATAATGCCATGAAGATTCTGGTTCAGAATACGTTTCATAAACTTGATTTCATAGGAAACAATGTTACATCAGAAGCCGAAATTAAAGGTATATTATCAGGGAAAATCCAGCAGTCTCTCGATGCAAATAATAAAAAAGCCAGAGATGATGTGGCAACTTTTATAGAGCAGAAACATGACTGGGAACACAAGCCTGTTACGATGAAAGAGATTAAAGAGAGATATCATAAAAAGCCTTACGGGTGGTCCATACTGGATATTGCCGGAATTCTGGCTGAATTATTTCTGGATAAAGTGATAAAGTTTGAGTATAACGGGGAAGAGCTTGAAGATTCTGATAGCAGCCTTATCAATTATCTGACTAAAGAAAAGGAATTTGATAAACTGGTTATATGTAAAAGAGAAATTATTGATAAAGTATTGATAGATAATTCCATACAGGCAGGGAAAGACATTTTTGGCTCTATGAATCTTCCCGATGACGGAGAAAAACTTGCTGAAGAATTAAAAGAAGAAATAACCAGGGAAGTAAACAATCTGAAAATTTTATTGAATAACTATAGCAGTGCTGCTTATCCCGGAAAGGATATTCTGGAAGACGGTGTTTCATTGTTCGGTGACATATTAAGATTTAAAAAGGATATCCGGGCATTTCTCGAAGCTCTGGTAGATAAAACGAAGGAATTAAAGGAGTGGAAAAAGCTGGTATCTTCAGTTAAAGGTTTTTTTGACGGGAAACAGAAAGACCTTTTTGAAAGGGCTTTATACTGTATTAATATGTATGAAAATAATAAATTTAATCTGGATGATCCGGACGTTAAAACTTATATCAAAGAACTTCAGACTATTGTAAATGATCCTTCTCCTTATTCCAATATTAAAAATATTTCTTACTGGGAAATGCAATTCAAGCAAAAATATGTGATTATGTTAGCTAAAGAGAAAGATGTGGTGAAAACTCAGATAGAAAATGACTGGAATATTGTAAAATCACATATAAAACAGAATGATGATGTCTTCGAAAAAGAGTTGCGGAAACCATTTGATGAGCTTCTGGATAGTCTGGGAAAAATTGAGAATTTTAATCTCTCTACATTTAAAACAGAAAGCACCAGGTTACTGAAGAAGAGTATTAAAAAGATAAATGAAAAGTATAATAAACCTTCTGTCACCGGAGGTGCGATTCCGGGACCGGGTAATGTTCCTGTAGTATTAAGTCCTGTAGAACTAAGTCCTGTGCAAATAGCCGGACAGAATAAATTACTTAAGACCGAGAAGGATGTTGAAGAGTATATTAATAAATTAAGGGATGCCCTGACGAATGCTATTAAGGGGAATAATATGGTATTGCTGACTTGATGGGTGATGGGTGATGGGTGTTGGGTGTTGGGTTAAGAAGCTTTAAAACCTGAAACCCATAACCCATAACCTGAAACCTGAGACAATTAAATAAATTCTATTCCTTACCTATGCAATTTTGCTATAATTTTTATTTTAGAGGAGTATCATGAAAAATTCAAGAATTATAATATTAAAATATAAAAAGAATACTAGAAAAATAAAGGTGAATTGAATAATGAGTAAAAAGTATAAAAATCCTCCAGTAATTGAAGCTTTATGTGAATTTAGATTTAAAGATAATCCCTGGAATATTATGTATCCAGGTGAAATATACAGAGAAGTAAAAAATGATTATCCTGTCGTTAAGCAAATGAATTTTCAAACTCTACAGCCTGATGGGGGACTTTTTATTGAAAATCGGTTGCAATTTGTGAAAGAAGATAGTTCAGGAATTATTCAAATAACAGACTTGCTCTTATCTATTCATGTATTAAAAACCTATAAAAGCTGGAAAGATTTTTACCCTGAAATAAAGAAAATTTTTAACATTTACAGTAATATATCAAATCCTAAAAAATTAAGTCATATAGCTTTGAGATATGTAAATAAAATTAATATTGAAATGGAAAGTGAAAGTATTGAATTAAAAGATTATTTTGATTTTTACCCTTTTATGGGAAACAATTTGCCAAAAACCCATGGCCAGTTCAGTCTTAATGTTGTCACTCCTTATGAAAACGGGCAGGATTTTTTAAAATTAGGTCAAAAAACACCTCCCTTTACAAAAGAAAAGTTGCTGACTGTAATACTTGATTTAGATTATTTTTCTAACAGATTTGAAAATAATATAGATACAGGAGAAATTTTTTCCTGGATAGATAATGCACATACAAATTTAGAGGGAGTTTTTGAGGGATGTATTACAGATAAATTAAGAGAAAAATTTCATGAGGTGAAAGATGTATAAAATTTTAGAAGAACAAATAGAAAAGAAGAATGATATTTCAATAGAAAAAAAAGAAACTGTCCAAAATCCTCTGGAAGTATCTATTGAATTATTTAACCCATCTTCTTATCCCAGTAAAATAAAGTTAGAAAAAAGTATTTTGACTTATACCGATTTAACAAACAGAAAATTTAATTTTTTTGAAGAAGAATCTTTTTTATTATCCGAGGAAATTTGTTTATATAATCAATTAGAAAAAATTGATTCTATTAAAAATTTTTATACTCTTAAAGAAGAAGAGAAAGTTAAAAATTTTATTTTAGAAAACTTTTTTTTAGTTTCCCTGCTGACTAATATTTATTATGCAATAAAAGATTATTTTCCTCAAGAAGAATTGCTGCTAAAGATGTTTACAGACTCAGAAGAAGTTAAGGTTAACCGGCTAATTGTAGCTATAAAAACAGAACTTTCAAGTGAAGAAGCATATAAAAGAATAAAGAGTTTTAGAAAGAACTGGTGGTTAAATTATATAGAAAAAACAAAAGGATTAATCTGTATTATTACGGAGTTTATATGAAAATTGAGGATTTCAATTGGAATCTTTACCTGACCATAGCACAAAATCTGACAACATTATCTAAGAAAGAACAGCAAGAATCTATTAAAGAAGCAGAATTACGTTGCTCTATGAGTAGAGCTTATTATGCCATTCATAACAGGGTTAGAAATTTTTTAGTGTCTAAAAAGAAGTTAGAGAAAAAGGCCTCTCATTGGGATGTAATAGATAAACTCCGTGAACACAAAGATGATCAGGATTTTTTAGAATTAGGAGAATTACTTTGTACCTTAAAGATAAATAGAGAAAATGCTGATTATGATAATATAATTTATGAAAAAATAACTGAAAAGAATCAGACTTCATTACAAAGTGCCGATGATGCCATGAGTATTTTGAAAAAATTAAGTTGATACTCTGAGAGTTATGGGTGTTGGGTGTTGGGTGTTGGGTTAGGGAAATTAACAACTCAAAACTCAAAACCCATAACCTGATTTATTAAAACTTCAGGAGATTAGATATATGAATAAAACTGCAATAAAGAATTTTGCGGTGAATGCAAGGAACAAATTGATTGAAGCAGTAAAAAGAAAAGCCTTTGAACTGGGGGTAAGGGAAAAAGAGATCAAGGAATTACAGGAAGTATCAAGCGATGGAATTGTTATTGACGGGAGGATATTCAATAAAAATATAAAAGCCCAGAGAGTAAAGCTGGTAAACAGGATTAAAGAAACAGGCTATGAACAGGTTGTGGAAGAGGTTTCTTATACCTGGTTTAACAGGTTTATTGCTCTCAGGTTTATGGAAGTAAACAGGTATTTTGACCATGATCTGAATATATTATCCTCTCTTAACCCTTCTGTTATTGCCTCTAAAGCTGTGAATTATCTTCCTCTGGATAAAG
>CALARM010000014.1 GCA_937888925.1 uncultured Synergistia bacterium
GGGCTTCAGGCTATTTTTGAAGAAGCAAAAATCAGTCATGAAGACAGAAAATATTTTACATCCTGTATAAATAAGGCTATTACAACAGATGAAATAAAAAAAGAATTGAATGAATATAACCATACAAGAGAAGAACTGGAGGAAATAATAGAATTATGCTCTACTCTGGGAAGGGTTGATAAATTAAGTAATGAAGAGAAACTGGTTATAAGAAGACTCAAGAATATATTCGGTCTGGAGAAAGATTGATCCTTTCATGAAGGATTTTCTTAAACATAAAAGAAATTATAAAAATGATAAGAACCTGAAAAAGGAGATTTATTATGACTTTAAAAAAAATCATAACACTATCAATTGCTCTACTAATAATCCTGTCTATTGTGTCCTGCACAGCCGAAAACTCAAATGTAAATGAAAAAGCCAGCGAATTTAACAGTAAAGGGAGTGACTTAAAAAGAGAAGCTTCCTCTCTATTTAAACAGGGAAAACCTGATGAAGCAGGCAAAAAACTGGAAGAAGCTCTTACATGTTATGATGAAGCTTTAAAAATAGACCCGAATTATACAAAAGCCAAGGAAAACAGAGCAGAAGTTTTAAAAGCACTGGGAAGGTGAGATAAGATGATGAAAAACCGTAAAGGTGAAGAAATTATAGTAGAAAATGACAGAGGAAGCATATGTGTACATTTGCTGGATAAAAAGGGATTTACTCTGGCCTGTGAGGAAATTGAGAAACTTGTAAAATTAATAAACAGCCATAATCCTCTTATGATAAGTACAAAACCTCTTTATGAATATGGTACATTTGTGCTGGCACCGAAAGGAAAAGAGCTGGAATTTAAACCACAGTGGTGGGCTGTGGAAAACAGTAAAAAAGAAGGAATTGAAAATGTTTTAATTTCCGATAAAAGCGAATTCTGTAAAGTTCTTGAAGGACTGAAAGGTTTTGCTCTCTATGATCTGGGGAAATTGCAGGAGTGTCTCATAGCTTTTGATAAAATACTGGCAAAAGAGACCAATACAGATATGCTGAAACAAAAAGGTTTTGCTCTCTATAAACTCAAAAGATATGACGAAGCAAAAGCCTGTCTTGACAGGGTTGCTGAAATAGCGCCGGATAAAGTAAATGTGGAAATGAACAGAATTCAGGCGGATATAAAGGAAAAAATTCAAAGTCAATTATAATTATATTTCGTGACGCGTGACGGGTGGAAACAATTCCTGCCGGTGTCAACAGAGGCACTGAACAAAAAAACTGTCCTCCCGCCACGCGTTATAATTTTTATTATTATAAAAACACCTGTATCGGGAGGATAAAATATGAATATTTACGAACAAATGATAGAACTCTTTGAAATCATAGAACCACAGAGCACCAGAACCTTTATGTATGTGGAAGATGAAACATTCGGTCTTAAAAAACTTATTGAAGATTTTCTGGAAGGTAAAAAAGGTCTATTAACATTAGAATCTCTTATGAAATTTCAAAAATTTGTAGAAGAAAAAAATATGACTTCTGTAATAATACCTTTCAGGGAAGCCATAAGAAGAACAATAGAAAGAACTCTGGCTGCATACTCCGGCAAAGCCATATTTTTCTCGGACCACCATCATATCTATCAACCTGACAGATATGATGTGAAATTCGCAGATTACATACATGAAAAAATCTGTAAAGAATGTTACGATTCTATGTCAAAGATATATCAATATTATTCTGTAAATATTGGCCCCACCCTTTTAGAATGGTTCAGGCAGAAAAGACCTGACATAATGGAAAGACTGATAAAAGCCAGCAGACGGGAGCCGGTTATGGCCCAGACCTATACCCATCAAATACTTCCTCTTATAAGAAATGAAGAAGACCTCAGAGTAGAAATCACAGGAGGTATCAAATACAGGGATCTGATATTCGGCCCTTTACCTGAAGACAGTTACAGAGGCATATGGATACCCGAATGTACCATAGGTATAAGAGAAGCTAAATGTCTTGCAGAAGAAGGGGTAGATTTTATCATATTGAGAGGCGATCAGTCTGCCTATTTTATAAATACGGTAAAGCCTTATAAAATAAAATGGGAAAAAGAAGATGGAGAAAAACTGGAACTTATGGTTTTTTATTATCACCATTTCAGTAAAGAACTCTCTTTTGACAAATGGACTACAGATAATCCCCATAATACAATGAACCATATGTTAAAAAACATACCTCATAACAGCATGATACTTCTTGCCCATGATGGTGAACTTGTCCATCACAGATGGGAATACTGTCATGCAGACGTATCGGGATTTTTCAAAGAACTGCCTGTAGAAATATACAGAAGAAAACATCCTTCTGTCATAATGATGACCCCTTCCCGTTATATTCGATTTCTGAAGATGAAAGCCATGCTTGAAGGCAGGGAATTTTCACTTCCCGAAACGGAATTGCCTGATTTTCCCACATCCTGGTCATGCGGAGGCTATGAAATCAAGTCCTTTACAACACTTAAAGGCATAGACATAGAACAGTTAATGAACAGTTCAGACAGAGATATTATAAGATATTATTCAGAAATGCTTGTAATAAGAAAACTCCAGGGAGGAACAGTTGACCCGGTAGATGATAGTCAGTGGGAATATTTTGTTACGGAGCAAATGGAAAAATTCAAACAGGAAGAGACCTTTCCTCTGAGCAGAAAAAGAAAAGAAGAAATAAGAAGAGACATGTACAGAGGAGTAAATGTCTGTTATGACATAAGAAGATTTAATAAAATAAAAGCAGGAGGAGCGGGCCGTTGGGCTTTCGGCAGTCTTGACTCAGGTAATTCGGATTATCAAACCTATCTTCGTGAAGCAGTAATGATAATAGAAGATAAAGTAATGGAACTGTTTAAAGAAAAAGTTAAGCCATGTTTTAAAGATATAGTGAAAGCAAAAGCAGATTTTATGGTCTTCAGACTTGACGAGCTTGAAATCCCCGATGAAAATGAAGAAAAATTCGAATATCTGAGAAGCATCTATCCTTCCATAACAGAAGAACAGGCCTGTGTCTATCAATCAAAAGAAGATTTTTTTGAAAAACATCTCATAATGCCTCTCTATGAAACAGAAAAAGATGAAATATGGTCACTGTTCTGCATATGGAACAGGATGAGAAGAGCCTATACATCATGTGCATACTTTTTTGATGATTTTAACAACCATGTGGCAGAAGATGCAGTACTCCGGGCAACAGAAGCAGTATTCCTTATGGAAGAGCATTTTAATATTAAAGTAAGTCATGATTTTTTAGAAAAACTCAAAGCATGTAAAAGCCGGTACAGAAGAGAGAGAAATCAGGGGCCCGATCTGTCTGCAGACCGTGTGGCAAAGATTCATCTGAATATTCTTAAACTTGAAAAATCAATCACCTCCATAGAAAAAATAAGTAAAAACAGTTTCATGGAATATATAAAAAGCGGAAAATATTCCCTTCCCCACCCAGCCTCTGACGTACAGGAATATTACCGTGCCTTTGTAAATGAAGAACTGGCAGGTTTTACAAGCAGAGAAGGCATTGAAGAACTCCTGTCCAAAACATCGAGAGAAGTAGCAAGAACCAGGGAAGCAGTGAAAATTGTAATAGAAAAAAGAGATCTTACAGCAGGTGATATACTGAGCAGATTCAGAATAGATGTAAATTACGACCAGATTGAACCGGAAAAACCTTATCTTATATCGCCTGTAGATAATGATGTACTTATATCTACGGAAATAGAAGAAAAACTTCAGGAACATGTCTCTTCTTTTTATGTGAATAATATGTCTCTGTGCCTGTCAGATTATGGCGTAGAAATGAAGAAAGTGAAAAATGTATTTATAGATCCGGAAAAAATTATACTGGAAGGTTCAAATAATGATGGTAAAAACAGAAGAGACGGAGCATCCAATCCTCTGTGGGAAATTTACTTCGCTGAAGGACAGAAGATATGGGATCTGGCAGCATGGACGTTTAATCTCAGGGTTATAAGAAAAGAGATAAAAAAGATAAAAGAAGAAATAGAGAAGATTGAAGAAATAGACACTTATGGACTGGAAAAGTTCTATAATAATCTTACAACTCTTTACAGGGAAGTGGGACATAAAGAACTTCTTTACGGAGAAGACGGGAAAAGCGGCCTTAAAGGGTTTATTGAAGAGAATAATATTACAGAAGGATTAAGTGGCTATCTGGCTGCTAACCCGGGTATATTTCCTGAGAGTCATATGAAAATCCTGCAGGATCTGCTCATATATGAACTTTTCTTAAAACATGATAATTCCATAGGTCATTATGAACTGAAGCAGAAATATGACAGTGGAAGATCTCTCAGCCTTTATGAATCGGTAACGGAATATTGTACAGAACATGATATTCCTTACTCTCATGAAATCTATGTCCATAAAGTGTGGAAATATCAAAAAGACAGGTTAAAATACTACAGGGAACTGCTGGAACAGGAAGAAAAAACAAAGGCATTTCTTTCAGCCAATATGGCAGTAAAAGAAATAGGAGAAGAATCTTCGTACAGTCTCATTACATACCCTGCAGTTTATGTTCACGGTGCGGCAAATGAAGAAAATTTCGAAGGTTTTTATCCGGATAATGAAGCCATTCCGGAATTTGCTATGAGACACATACAAAGGAATACAAGACTATTATTTCTGCCTGGCAGTGTAGAAATGGAAGGACAACTGGAATATTTCAGGAAAATGCAGCGTTATCTCCTTGAAAAATTCAGTATCAATGATGTAAAAGCAGGTATTTTTGCATGTGGTTCTCAGAAGGAGTTAGATACCTTTACAGAAAGAGAAGAAACAGGTAAGGAATTTTTCCTGATACCTTCTATGGAAGGAGATATGTCCAAAAAATATTTCACACAGGACAGACTTAAAGATACAGGTTCAAAACATCTGGAATTTGACAGAGAGAAAGAACTCGATTTATTCGAAGATTATATGAATAAAAGCGATATAATATACCTGGGAGGAGGATGGTCTACCATATCTGGATTGAGACATCATGACCTTCTGTTAAATTCGGGGAAAAAATTCAGAGATAGTCTGAAAGAATTTATCTTAAGAGGGGGCCTTCTCATGGGAGTAAGTGCCGGTGCCATGTGTATGGGTATGGAAAATATTCTCTATACTCCGAAAGCAAAGACATTTGAAGGCAAAATAGA
>CALARM010000015.1 GCA_937888925.1 uncultured Synergistia bacterium
ATTCTTTCAAGTTCAATAGATACATCTTTATTCATTGTTCTTACCAGTGGAATTTTGAAAGGATTATCTGCTTCGGCAGGATCTCTTTTTGTAAGTAATTGATGTAATGTCACTCCAAGAGAATAAATATCAGATCTCTCATCAGTCTGGCCTTCTCCAAACTGTTCGGGAGGTGCATAGCCCAGTGAGCCCATCTGAATTGTATCTTTCTTCTTACCTGGTTGGAAAAACCTGGCAATTCCAAAATCGATTAACTTTATATTGCCGTCAGGAGTAACGATAATATTAGATGGTTTTAAATCTCTATATATAATGGGGTGAGGCTTTTGAATATGGAGGAAATACAGAGCTGTAGCCATCTGAGTTCCCCACTTTAAAACAAGTTCTTCAGAAAAAGGATTGGCACTTCTATCAAGTAATTTTCCAAGATCCTCTCCTTCAATAAATTCCATTACCAGATAATAATTTCCATTTTCTTTAAAATATTCTTTTACTGCCGGTAAATTAAGGTGATTTAATCTGGATAGAATTTCCGCTTCCATTTCAAAATGTTTTGTAGCTTTTTCCTGCATTTCTATCTGTATCTGAGTTAGTCTCATTTCCTTTAATGCCCATTTCTTATCACTTTCTCTGACTTCAGAACACAGGTATATAGATCCCATGCCACCATTACCAATGATTTTTATAACCTTGTATTCTCCCTTTATTATATCTCCTGCCGATAGCATAATTGTTCACCTCACCCTGCCAGGCTGGCATGTAATAACCCTTTTACTATTACAAAGTCTTCCGTAAAAAAATCTGCACCTTCATCAACGGTTACTTTAATATCCAGAAGGCTTTCTATTAAAAAATTACATTTGTTCAATATTCGCTTAATTTTACCACCTATAATAATAACACAATCATCCGGTTCAAGTAAATCAAAGAAAAAATCTCTGTATTCCGTCTTTGTTATTTCTCCATGTTTCACATAGAGATCAACAATACAATGGGTTTCTTCTATAAATAAATCATCTGTTTCACACCTTAATTGTAAACCTTCTATTTTAAGGGTGACTTCTCCTTCCTGCAACTTATTATATTCTTCTACTTTTTCTACTCTGGCAAAATAAGACATTTTTCAATTGTGACGCGTGACACGTGATGCGTGACGCGAAATAATATAAAGTATATTCATAATGGTATGTATTTACCTCCCTGGATTTTTACAACTATCCAGTTTCCGGACTCTCTATGTCCCGCAAAATTTATTTCTCCTGTTAATCCTCTGAAAATTTTACCTTTGCTCCCTATATTGGAAAGATTTTTTTGAAGACCATTTCTTTCTATAGAATTATCTAAGGCACAGGATATTAATTTTATACTATCATATGCCTGGGCTGCTATGGGATTAGGAGTACCTCCGCCAAAAAGTTTTCTAAAATCCTTTACAAATGTATCATTAGACGAAATATCGGGATGAAAAAATGTTGTACAGATAAATCCGTCAACATATTCTTTTCCCTGATTTAACATTTTTTGCGTATAGAGAGCATCTCCACCCATTATATACCCCTTAAATCCTTTTTCTCTGAGTTGTTTTATAATAGACAGAGCCTGAACATCATAACCTGCTATAAAAACTAAATCAGGAGATTTATTTATTATATTTAATACCTGTGAAGTAAAGTCACTATCATTAAAACTATAGTTTTCCTGGCAAAGAATATTTAGATTATTTAAAGAGTATTTTTTTACAAAAGATGATAAACTGCTTGAATAAGGATCATATAAATTACATATAATAGCAATTTTTTTTACTTTTAACTTATTCCTTGCAACATCTACAAGGGTTCTCGCCTGTGACATATCACTTCCGCATGTCCTGAAAATATAAGGGCCGATATTTGAAATAACCGGGTTTGTAGAGATAGGAGATATATTCGGAAGTTTACCTTCATTATAAATTTTACCTGCTGCAAGTGTGCAGGAACTTCTTCCATGACCTATTACTATGGAAATTTTATTGTCTTCTACGAAACTATGAGCTACTTCCTTTGCTTTATCAGGATTGGAATTATCATCTTTTATTACTATAACGAATTTTATATTTCCTTTAGCGGAATTTATTTCTCTGATTGCCATTGCTATGCCCTGCATTACAGCCTGACCGACCTGGCTGTCGTCACCGGTGGTAGATATTCCAACTCCTATATATAATTTCTCATTTTCTCCCATTAAAATATAACTGTTTGAAAGATATATACTGGCTTCGCCGTCTCCCGGGTAATTTAACATATGTCTTTTAAAGAGAGAAATAGCTCTGGAATAATCTCTCAAATTATAATAATAAAGTGCTCTCTTTTTTAAACCTTCCGGTTCAATAGGTAATAATTCGCCCTGAACAGGAATTTTATTATCATCTGCTACCGGGACAGGCATTATGCCGATTAAACGAACTGCATTTATTATAATAACCAGCAGAATGCTGAATAAAAACAGTAAAAGGAAAGAAGGTTTAAAAAAAAATCCATCTTCAGAATTTTTCATTACAGATTCATTCCTGGAAGAATTTATATGGGCATCGTGAGAGGATAAGTTCTCGTTTTTCGTTGTAGCCGGATGGTCATAGCCGTTAACAGGTAATTCATCTCCGGTAAAACTCTCTTCCATAGATTTTTCTATTAACTGACAGGAAAGATCTTTATTTATTATTTCCGGCATTGTCCCGGCTTCTGTAATCAGAATGGAATTACCTTTAAACATATTCTTACCCGGAGACAGTGCGTTTAAAATATCTTCCCGACATGTGTAGCTTTCAGGTTCTGAAATATCTTTACCTGATGACAGAAGATAGTAAAACATTGTACCTGTTAACATAACGTCATTGTCAAAATTTTTTTTATAAATAGTTTCTAGAAACTTTGTGGTGTATATTTTATTGGCAGTATTTTCTTCAGATATAGAATAATCTAAAAATTTTACCATTCCCATAGAATCAATAAAGATATTTTCAGGTTTGAATTCAATAGAAATACTAAAAATAGGATTCTTCTGGAAATAAATAGAAGTCTGAACCATTTGAAAAATAAATTCTTTTACAGATTTTTCATTCAAAAAATACCCTGATGAAATATCAACCATATAGGCCAGGCTTTTACCATGGATATACTCAAATACAAAATAATAGTTTTCATTATGTACAAAAAAATCTACAAGAGACGGTAAAGAGATATAATCTATCTGAGCCATAATCCCTGCTTTAACCTGAAAATCTTTGTAAAATTGAGCTTTTTGATCTTCTTTTAAAGATTGCGGAAAAAATTCCTTTATAATCCACAGTTTACCCGGTAAATTAAGATCAACTGCCGTATAAACGGCTTTCTTTACCCCTACTTTTATTATTTCCAGAATCTTATATCGGTTATTTAATATCTGGCCTTTCTCCAGCAATCTCTATTAACTCCTTTACATAGATATAACACCTACTGGCTGAAACATATGATTTTTAATATTTACAAGAAGCATATCTTTCTGAACAGAGCCTGTTTTATCAAAGGCAGTAACACCTGTAACTCCTATAAAAGGAGGATTTTTTCCTCCAAGAGAGGATAAGTAATTTTTTATATCTTCCCTTTTCCTGCCACCTTCTGAAATAGCTTTAGCCATTAAGAGTGTGGCGTCATAGGAAAGAGCATTTAAAGGATTGGGGGCAGTACCACCGAAATTATCCGTAAAAAATTTAATAAACTTTTGAGCATTTATATCATTTGTTCCTGCATTAAAAAGAGTGGCAAATATTATTCCCTGTAAAGTCTCTTCTCCCGGATCTATAAAAAATACCTGAGAACCTGCAATGAGGCGCTGAACAGAAATATTGTTTTCCTGTAATATATTACATATCAATTTTATATTTTCTATATCTCCTGCTATAACTATGAGATCAGGATTTAAATTACTTATTTCTAAAGCAATATCAGTGTTTTTATGATTAAAAGAAATAGTTTTTACTATATCTCCTCCCAGGTCAAAGGTTTCGCTTTTATATAAATTAATAAAGTCATAGTCAGTATCATCATAAATTAAAATTATTCGTTTGTACCCCATGTCAATTATTGAATATTTTGCAAGCATTTTTGCCTGCAAGGGCTCTGAATTTGATATACAGTAGCCACCACAGGTGTAATTATTTTTTAATGAGAAAGGTATTATCTGCGGTATTTCCATTTCATTATAAACAGTTCCAACTTTACTATTATCCTGCATAGAACCAATGACACCAAGAATAGAATTATTTGCAATTTCAGTAGCTATATCATGTGCTCTGGAACTCTCACCTTTATCATCCTGTAAAATAATACGCATAGAATAACCCGGTATTTTTTGTTCCGAATTTATGATCTTCTGAGCCAGGGCTACTCCCTGTAACATTGACGTACCAAAATCAGGATAAGCTCCGCTTAAAGAGCCGGCTACAGCTATATCTATGGCCTTATTGTTTTTAATATTTAAATAACTGTTTTCTTTATAAATCATCGCTTCACCATCATAAGGTTTTGTCGAGAGATATTCTGCAAGGTAATTAAAGGCAATATCATATTTTCCGGTGTTATAACTGTTAATTCCTTCTGTTTTCAAGTTATACTCACTGTCGATTTTTTTATTTTTTTTGAATAAATCTGTAATAAAGGACACAAAATAGATAACTACAAATAAACCAATAATGGCTGCCATTACTCCTATTATCCTGATGTATCTATTCGAATTATTTTGATTTTTTATTAATAAAGAAAGAGGAGGGGCACTTTTTGCATATTCTTCAGCTTCTTTCAGGCACATATTCATTGCTTCTTTAAGTTCCGTTACATTTCTATGTCTAACGGAAGGATTATATTCAGTGGCTTTAGATATAAAAGAGGAAGTTTTAGCTGTAACAGAAGGATTAATTTTCTGTACAGAACAAAATTTAAAGGGACTTATTGCCGGGTCTCTACCGGTTAAAATTTGATGTAACAGTACACCCATGGAATAAATATCAGAAGACAGAGTATTTTCTGATATTCCACTGTATTCTTCAGGAGATATATAGCCATTGAACTCTTTCGTATTACAGTCAAGTAAAATTTTATCAAATCTAAAATTAATAAATCTGGGATTATTTCTTTTATCCAGAATGATATGGGAAGGAGCAAGAGAAATCATAATAAAGTCCTCGGATGTATGCCGGCTGTGGATACAGGAAAGTAATTCAATTATTTTTTTCCCTATATTCAGAATATCTATTTCATTTAAAGGCAATTTCTTTTCTTTAATAAAATTATCCAGTGATCTCCCTTCTATATATTCCATCACGATATAATATTTATTATTATCCTGAAAAGCATCCAGTAATCTGGCCAAAAAAGGATGCTCTCTTTGTTTTATTGATATTATGTAAGAATTAAATTGTTTACTTCTTTCTTCATCTTCATATTTATCAGAAGATGAACTTAAAAATTCTCTAAGAATATGGCTGGTACCATTTTTATCTGATACGATACAGGTTGTAGAACAGGTCTCACTCTTTAAAATTTCTATAATCTTATATTTTCCTCTGATTATCATATCTGGCTTTAATTGACCCATTGTTACCACCAATCTTATAGTTATCTGCAAATCGTCTCAAAAATAACAGGTAAGTCTAAAAAGTTAATCTATTGACGAGAATAAATTTGCCGTCTTTAACTGTAATTAAAAATAAATCTCTACAGGAATTACCATGTAAATCAAAAAATGTTTTACCTGTAATTCCTTCGAAAGCTTTCTCTTTACTGTTCAGAGAAAGTAAATAATCTCTTATTGATTTGCTGTTAGCCCCGGATATATTATTAAGTGCTCTGGTTAAAATCATAAGAGAATCATAGGATAGAGCTGTTCTTGCAGAAGGAGTTACTCTAAATCTATCAGAGAATTCTTTTGAAAATTCACGGGTTTTATTATTATAATCAGGATGGAAATAATTGGTAAATAAAATACCTTCAACAGATTTGCCTCCTATATCTATGAGTTCCTGAGTATAAAGAGCATCTCCTCCTACTAACTGGATATTGGAGCCAAGTTCTCTGAGTGCCAGAGAGCATCTGGCTCCTTCTTTATGATAACCGGAAAAAAATAATACATCCGGGTAAGATTTAATTACTTCTGAAAGTTCCTTCTTAAAGTCTATCTTATCTGAGCTGAAAATTTTATCTACCGTTATTGTTGCACCGAGTTGAGTGGCTTTATCTTTAAATTCTCTGGCAAGACCGGCACTGTAAGCCTGGGTTTCATCATACATAATTGCTATTCTTGAAAAACCTGCCTGCTCAATACAGAATTTTCCGAGAGCCCCTGCTTCCAGTTCAGAAGTTCCACTTAATCGAAATATATATGGCCCGAGTTCATCAACACCGGGACAGCTTGCAGTAGGAGCAATACATACTAATTCATGATTGTTAAAAACAGGAGAAACTGATTTTATCTGATCACTGTTTAAAGGCCCTATAACTGCAGATATATTATTACTATCTTTACATATCATGGTTCCTGCATTAATAGCTCCCGATATGGTAGACATGTCATCTTCCACTCTTAACAGAACACCTTTACCTGGGAGATCTTCTCTTTCATTTATTTTTATCTGTGCAAGAGCTACTCCTCTAAGGAGTTCTTCTCCTTTTTTCTGGCTATATCCTGACATAGGTGCCACAACAGCTATAGTATAAAAAGGCTTTCCGTTGATATAAAGATAAGAGTTTTGAAGTAATATGGACACAAAACCATCTTCAGGATTTGCACTGAGTGCTTTAGTAAGATTCTCTATAGCTTCTACATAATGTTTATTATTATAATTTTCTATACCTTTTAACTTATAAGAATTTCCTCCTCCGGGATTTTGATTACCATCAGGAACAGAGGGAAATATTTTAAAAAATCTTATTCCCAGCACGATAGATATGGACAATATAATAATACCAAGACAAACAAGGATGAATATAGCTATTCTGGAAAAATCTATGGAACGTATTTTATCAATAAAAGATATGTCACCCTTTTCCCTGACTATAGTCTTCATTTGTGATTTAACTTTATCGATATTTTTAGAAATACTGTCACTATCGTCATATAAATCGTCTTTAAAAACATTATCTTTCCGGATTTTTCTGAGAGCATCCAGCCTGCTTGAAGGTTCTACTGGATCGTCATATAAATCGTCTTTAAAAACATTATCTTTCTGGCTTTTTCTGAGAGCATCCAGCCTGCTTGAAGGTTCTACTGGATCGTCATATAAATCGTCTTTAAAAACATTATCTTTCTGGCTTTTTCTGAGAGCATCCAGTTTGCTCCCTATGTTGTAATCACCGCCATCTTCTATCAGTGGTTGTTCCTTACCCTGTTTAACTTTTATCACTCCATCTTTCTTATTAACCTTTGGTATTCGAAATAGTTCTTTTTTTAAGTGTGTAACGGAAGGGTATCTTTCTGCCGGTTTATCTTTAATGGCTTTTTTAATTAGATTATCCAGTTGAGTTGATACATCAGGATTTTTAATTCTTATAGATGAAAAATTTACAGATTCTTTAGGATCTACACCTGTTAAAAATTGATATAATATTATACCAAGAGAATATACATCGCTCCGATTATCTACTTTTGCCTGCAGTAATTCAGGTGCACAGTAACCTTCTCCTTCATCAAGTAAAAACTGTATTTTACCTGACTGGGCCAGTAATGTAGAGAAGCCATATTCTATAAGCAAAATACCTGAAGGGTGAATATAAATATGGGATGGATTCAAATTTAATAATAATATCGGATTGGGTCTCAAATTATGTAAATATTCTATAACTTCTGCCAGTTGTGTTCCAATAGAGATTACCTGAGCTTCAGAGGTTTTGTTTAAATTTTTAAAGAATTGATTCAGAGTCTGGCCGGAAGTATATTCCATTACAAAATAATTTTTTTTATCTTCCGTAAAATAGTCTATTATTTTGGCAAGTCTCGGATGTTCAAGTCTTGAAAAATACTGAGATTTCTCCTGAAAATGCTTTGACAGAATAGCAGATGCGAGTGGATCATCTGGAAAAGATTGTATTTCTCTGATAAACCATGATTTATCAGAAAAATGCAAATCTCTGGCTATGTACAGATTAAATGTTACAGTTGACTCTATAAGTCCTTGAAGTTGATAACGGGATTGTAATATCTTACCTGAAGGCAACAATACAACTTCCTCCAGTCATTATTGCGGAAGAAAATTAT
>CALARM010000016.1 GCA_937888925.1 uncultured Synergistia bacterium
CCAGATCCCATGCCTTCATATGCCATTTATTCGCCTCTTTAATCCTCTCTTCTTTACTGTCGCAGGATATGTTAATAAGCATTACAATCGTTATAAATAATAAAATTGTTTTATACATATACTCTCCTTAATTTTTGTAATCATTCGGCTGTCAGCTTTTTTACTGATAGAATGCAGAATTCTCCACGTAATTTCAACCAGATCAAAAAAATTCCTTTTTTTATTTTGACATGATCGGATGGTTACAGCGAAAAATAACAATCTATTCTTTTCTTCACTCTTCACGATTCTCATAAGCAGAACAGAGATGCCGGTTTTAAAGCATCTCTGTTCTATGATGATTACTATAAGGAATATGTTATCTCACTCCTTTACAAATAATTTCAGACCTGACACAAACCTCTGCTTCCCGGAAATTTTCCATAGAGATAGCCCGGTTTTTTCAGGGAAGGCAGATAACTGCAGGTCTCTCTCTCAAGAAAGGTCATATCAGTGCATTTAAGCTGTTTTTTTGTATATTCATATTCTTTGATGAGTTTTTGCAGTCTCTCTTCTGTTTCTTTCTGTGCTTCTGAAAGTTCTTTTACGAGGCTCTGGAGGTCATTAAGAGCTATTTTAATCTCTGTAATGTCAGGTTCGGTATTTAATGATTTTTTATGATCTTTTTCTATTTCTTCTATAAACGTGTATAAAACTTCTTTTAGCTCCGGCTGGAGCATATCTATCCTTCTGACAAGTTCCATGGAAGGCATAATTGTCACCCCCTCTCTCTTTATATATTTTGATTATAACTTTTTTGACGAGATTAGTAAAGCATCCCTTTTATATCAATCCATCCGTATAGGTAGCAACAATTCTGCGAATTTCTTCCGGATGTATGACACTGCCTTTCCTGGGGCTGGCTACAATTGTATAATTATGGCCTCTTCCGTCATACCATGGATCTGGATTGTGATAACCCGGTCTGACAGGTTTAAGGATTCCTCTGTCATCTTTCAGCCTTATATCACCACAGGCTCTTCTGAGAAGGGTTTCTTTTAATTCCAGAATAGTTCCGAGATAAACCAGAGAATATTTCTTTTTGGCGTCAACTGAAATAATAGTTTCGTTTTTTTTCGTATAATGAACAAGTGTGAGCATAAAACCTTTTTTTTGAGTACTCCGTATCCTATCATTTCCTGTAGAATATCTGAATAATGCAGATGACGGGTTATTTATGAAAATAGCATCTACTTTTTCCCATTCCGTCATATTCTGGGACGGAAGAATGATGGAAAGAATTTCTGTTTTATGTGCTTTATCAGGATCTTCCACATCTTTAATGTAAAGGTCTCTGTCTTTCTTTATATCAGGAATAATTGATGAAAGCAATTTACTGTTCCAGTCAAGCGATTCCTCCGATTCAGGATCTATACCTTTTACCATATTTCTTATGAGGTTTTCTATCAAAGGTAACATGGTTTTTATAATAGTTCTGTTCCGTTCGTCTTCACTGGAAATCTGGGCTGTTATTTTTCTGTTTATAAAAATTGCTGCCGTAGACGGAGTCTTTATCTGTTCAGGT
This sequence comes from uncultured Synergistia bacterium, assembly GCA_937888925.1. The sequence goes on from CALARM010000016.1 coordinate 1,565, forward strand.
GAAAAGATTTTTAAGCCCTGATCTATGAGTGATGCATAGTCTGCAAGTTCCTTTGCTCCTTCCGGCAGATGGCCATGTTCTATAAGATATGTGGCCAGATACGCAGAAGCTATGGCATCAAAATCAGGGCAATAATGCATTATAATTTCAATTTCTTTTGCTTTTTTATTAATGCTCTTTAAAAGAAGGTCAGGATTATTGTAGATAATTTCAGCGGCACTCTGGTAGGTACTGCTCTGATGGTGGTCAAAGACTCCTTTTTGCAGTTTATTGCCTACATCAAGGTAGATTCTGTTTGGAAGAACAGGATGCTCTTCTGTACCTGCAATGGAACCCATTTTTATAAAATTGAAAAGAAAGTGACGTTTTTTTATCATGGTTATAGCCTCTCCCTTCACCCTTCACAATATTTATACAAACCTTATTTTTTTATCGTCACTCAGGATTTTTTCCAGATTTCCTCTCAAATGATTTAAATAGAGGTTCAGATCGTTTTTATTTTCAATTACATGATTCCATAATACAATTTTTCTCATGTCCACATATTCTATATCTTTTTTCCAGGTATTTCCATGGATTTTTTTAATTTCTTCATCTATCTGCTGAAAAGACAGAGATTTTTGCTGTTCCAGCTGTACCGTGAGAGCTACAATCTTGGTACAATCATTTATTTTATTAATTTCTTTTTCCATATTTCTGTAATAAGAAAGGATATTTCCGGTGAAAACCGGTGCCAGGATGTCTTTATATCTGTTTAATTCTTCATTTATAATCACGGAGATTGCATCGATTTTTTCCAGAAGATTACATCTCATTTCTCTTAAAATTATATCATGGGCTTTTTTGATTTTATCTGACAGTACAGGTAAATCTTTTATTTTCTCATAAGGCTCTTCCATATGAAGTATTTTTTTCATTTCATCTATCTTTTCTTTTATTTCTTCAGGAAGGTAATCTCTGTCAGCAAGGAAATCGTTATAACCTTTCTGTGCAATATGAAAAACCTTTACCTGTGATTTAAAGAAATTCTTTACAGAACTGATATCATGTGAAAGTTTTTCCAGATTTTCTTTGTATACAACTATATTATCCAGAAACCCTGTTTCGTCTTCTGTATCTGAAATCTTACTTAACAGTTCTATTCCTCTTTCTATAACCTGTTTACCCGGATATAAAGTTCCTTCTTTAGAAGAATAGTAAGGTATATAATTTTTTAATTCATCCAGATAAATATTAAGTATGTCCTTTGTTTTATTATATAAACCATGCTCATCTTCCGGCAGAGGGCCTGCACCAAAAGATTTTATCATTAAATGTTTTACTATGTCAGTAACTGAAGGTTCAATATCCAGGGAAGTCTTATATGAAAACACTTCTTCCTCTGCAATGAGTTCATATTCTTTTCCTTCTTTTTTTACAAGAGCTTCTTTTTTCAGTCTTTCGAGAGATTTTTCTACGGCATTTTTTAAAGCTTTTTTATCTTCATCTATGTGATCTGTACTTAAAATGGCCAGATTCTCAGCAGTTGGTCTTACGTCTTTTATATACTTAATCATAAAAAGAATTTTAAGTAATTCACAGTCTTCGTCATTTAAATTTCTGTTATTACAGGCCTGACTGATAATTTTATTTACTCCGGGAGGAAGGGCATATGCCAGGGATTCATAAAAAGAGGAAAAGGGGACAATAAAACCTGTGTTTTTTTCGTCCATCATTCCCGTTGTTTCCTGGAAAACCTTTAGCATAGAGATTTTTCCTTCAAAGTCTCCTGTCTTAAGTATCTTTTCCAGAAGTTTCGATATGAGATTGAACTGGATAGGAAGAAAAGGATATACTCCTATAAATTCGTCTTCATAACCGAACATGCCGGAAGATGATAAATAATCTTTCTTTTTTTTATAATAGAGAGATAAATAATCCTTTGCAAGAAGTGATTTTTCCAGAATACGTTTTTTTATAATTGCCCCTGTATTATCTATAGAGATTTTTAACTGGCATGAGAAATTTTTTTTAATCTTTGATAAAGCCATGTCTTTTGCCATACTGTCAAGTGGTTCCACTGACGTCACAATAACCCACGCTTTCCCTCTGAGCATTTTCCCGAGATGTTCTATAGTTGCCTGAAGATCAGACAGAAGTGTTTTTTTATTACCTTTATATTTATCTATATTGTCAACAAGGAATATGATCCTGTGTTCTCCTATGGCATTACAGTAATCCATAACGGTTTTTACGAATTTTTCCACACTGTAATCATCTGTTTTGCTGAACAATTTTACAGCTTCTTTTTTTGATAACCCGAATGACTGTTTCAGAGCCATAATCACATTATCCCTGTCCGAATAAGAATTTTTCCTGTTTTCTGTCCAGTTATGGCCTGTAATTTCTTTATATGCTTCCCTGAAGGAGGAATAGTGTCCTCTCATATCAAGTTCTCTTTCAAATTCTGCAATATAAGGTATATCTCCGCAGTAGCCGAGAGCATCATAAAATACCTTCATGAAGACTTTTATGAGCCCTTCTTTTCTGAATTCAGACAGAGTCTGAGAATTTATGTTAAATAATATTACATCTGCAGAACCTCTGGAATTTATTATCTTTATATCGGACAGAAGCATAGGGTCTTTAAATTTATCATAGAAAAATGTAAGAGGGCTTTTATTATTTATTTTTTTACCTGCCAGAAAAGAGGAAATGACCTTTAAAAAATGAGATTTCCCTGAGCCTGATAAGCCTGATATCCATACACCTGTTTTATCTGTCTTATAATAAAGTGATTTTATATAATTAGAGAAGAAATCATGAAAATTCTTTTCCATGTCTTCTGTTACCACATATTCGTCAAGTTCTTCACAGACAGTTTTACTGTCACTGTCTTCTACATTTATGACACAGTTAATATTTCTATAGATATTTTTTTGAAAAAGTTCTTTGATTTTCACAGGCGAAATCTCCTTTTTGTTAAATATCAGTCATTTATTATTCTATATAAAAAAAAATATTCCTATAAAGAAAATTACAGGAACCGGTGTCTTTATGGGGTAATAGAGTTTTGTTACTAAAAGTTATTATTAGTTACGAATTTTTTTTGTTTTATCCGATGATTAAAGCTGAAATTTATCATTCGGTTCAAAAGTGAGAAAATTAAATCGTATTAATAAAAAATATTCATATGTTCAAAAATAATTTACTTATAAATATTAGTTATTTAAAATTTCATTAATTTATGATACTATTTATAATTATAGTGAAAAGCGAAGGGAATATAACTTTTCATTCTTCGTTGTGACCGCCAGGTCATGGCAATTGTTACGAAACTAACTATACATTGTGGAGGGTTTAAACATGTTTTTAAAAAATCATAATCATTATTACAGAATACTTATAATAGTTTTTCTGTTGACCTGTATTCCTGTATACGGTGAAGAAACTCTGCCTTCACCGGTGGAAGCTTATAATAGATTACTGGATATTGACAGGGAACTGAACTATATAGGTTCTACTATATCCATTTTATCATGGGATAAAAGTAATTTTATGCCACCTGACGGGGCAGAATATCGCGGAAAGTTATTAACCTATTTTTCCAATATGTCTTATGAAAAAATGGCAGATCTGGAGTTCGGTAAACTCCTTTCCATCGCCGAAAAGATGGAAAATCAATCGGAAGTGGAAAAGGCCAATCTGCATATCTGGAGAAGATACTATGATAAAGTAATAAAATTGCCGCAGGATTTCGTATTACATAAATCTGAAGTTACGTCTGGAGCAATAGATGCATGGAAAAAGGGGAGGGAAGAAAATGATTATTCTGTCTTTCAACCCCATCTGAAATTACAGGTGCAAATATCCGAACAAACAGTCAGATATATGGGGTATGACTCATGCCCTTACAACGGAATGCTAGATTCTTATGTAGAAGGTCTGACTGTGGAAAAATGTGATAAACTTTTTGAAGAACTCAAACCCTCTATAATTGCTCTCCTTAAAAAAATAAAAGAATCGGACGTAAAGATTCCTGATAGACTCTTTCCCGGTACTGTCTTTCCTGAAGAAAAACAGAAAGAATTACTGAAAAAAATGTCTCAAAAGGCAGGTTATGATCTTCAGAAAGGTTTTATTTCTAAAACATCACTTCATCCTGAAACTACTGTCATGGGGCCGGAAGATGTGAGAATAACTACAAGATTTGACGAAACTAACCCTTTTGCCCCGTCTCTCAGAACAGGACTTCATGAAGCAGGCCACGCAATTTACTTTCAAAATTTACCGAAAGAATATTCTACGATGCCTGTCTGTTTCTGTGCCGGTACGGATTTGAGTGAAGGAATAGCCAGATATTATGAAAATCATATAGGAAAAAACATGCCTTTCTGGACTTACTGGCTGCCGGAATTTAAACACACCTTTTCTATAGAAGATAACATTTCATCTGAAGAAATATATAGATATGTGAACAGAGTGAACCTATCTCCTGTCAGACTGGAAGCCGATGAGCTTACCTATGTTCTCCATATTATAATACGCTACGAAATAGAGAGGGATCTCTTTGCCGGAAAGATTACAGCAGATGATTTACCTTCTGTCTGGAAAGAAAAATATAAAGAATATATAGGTGTTGACGTACCTGATGATAAAAGTGGCATATTACAGGATATTCACTGGGCGACAGGAGGTTTCAGATCGGAAGAGCACACGTCTGAACTCCAGTCACGAGTGGATATCTCG
>CALARM010000017.1 GCA_937888925.1 uncultured Synergistia bacterium
AAACTTATAAGTAGATACTCCTATTTATAGGTTTTTATAGATTTAATTCGACGGTGTTTGGTGTGAGAAATCTTATTTTATTATTATTTTTAATAGTGGTAATTTTCCCCGGCTGTTTAAAATCCGGCCCTTCTGTAAAAGATCTTCAGGAACAGATAGTAAAAATAGAGAAAGAAAATCATGAGTTAAAATCTCATATGGAGGGTGTTGAAAAAGGGAACAGGGAATTAAAAATCAGTCTGGACGAGACTAAAAAAGAAAATAAGCATTTAAAGGTTCAGACAGAGAAGATTAAGAAAGAAAATAATCAGTTGAAAATTCAGGTAAATAAGGTTAAAAAAGAAAGAGATAATGCTGTCAGGGAACTGGAGAAAATTTCAGGTAAAGTTTTAGATACTCAGGATTTAAATACTAAAAATATTCCTTCCAATACTGATGAGTTTATAGAGGATGTTAATACGTTCAAAAATGACGTATTAAAAGGTGCAGGTTATTAGGTAGTGAGTCGTGAAGCGTGAGTCGTGAGTCGTGAGTAAAAATTACCCTTTTCTGCCAATATACACTTTAGAATTACTCTGTTGTGATAAATCTATCATGGTTCCCGGCCGGCTATCCCGGCAATCTTTCCCATCCCATTAATCCCAATAAAAAACGATATGGCGGACATATTCTCCGGCCTCATCATCCTGTTAATCTTTTCATCCCATTAATCCTGGTTAAATTTTTGGACAAAACATTTTTTATAGTCTGTTATATAGATATATCCGTCTCTATCCAGGGCAATACCGCAGATCTGACCCAGGGAAAGATAGGCAAAGTCTGTTCCTGCTGCCCAGGTTTTTATGTATCTTCCTTCACTGTCAAATTTCTGAATTACTGTATTGTTTTGATCCACTACGTATACATTTGACATATCGTCAATGTCTATATATGAAGGACTGTTGAGTTGTCCCGGTTCTGTGCCGGGAGAGCCCCATTTCTTCAGGAAAATTCCATTTGAATCGAATTTCTGGATGCGATTATTAAACGTGTCTGCCACATATACATAATTTGACTGATATACAGCTATACCTGTTGGTGACATGAACTGTTTTGTCCCCTGACCTTTCTCGCCCCATGCTGTTATAAATTTCCCGGAACTGCTGAATTTTTGTATTCTGTGATTGTTTCTGTCACACATATAAACATAACCTGCCATATCTACGGCAATGCCGGAAGGCAGATTCATTTTGCCATCGGCAGAACCGGCGCCTCCCCATTTTGTTATAAATGTTCCGTTACTGTTAAATTTCTGTATACGATTATTCCATCCGTCTGTTATATAGATATTTTGTTCCATGTCTGCGGCTATTCCTTCTGGCAGATTAAATTCTCCTTTATCGGTGCCTTTATCTCCCCAGCATGATATAAAACTCCCGTTTACGTCAAATTTTTGAATTCTGTTATTGAGTTGATCAACTACATAGACATTTTTAAATATATCTACCGATATGCCTCGGGGACCGGTAAATTCACCGTAATCGCTGCCTGGAGAACCCCATCTGGTAAATATAATTTTAGCCATAACAGGGCTTAATAAAACAATCAAAAAGATAATTGTTATGTTTCTTTTCATCAATATGCTCCTCTTTTTTGAATATAGTCAGGAACTGTAAAGAAATAATCTTTTAATTCTGTTCCAGGTAAATTATTACTGCTACAGATAAGTTCGTAACCATTTTATCAGCTTCTGCCCGGCAGGCTCTTACGAAGAAAAATCATTTGCCTTATATAATTTGTTTTCCAGACAATAAATTAAACCTTATTTAATTTTTAATTCTATATAAAAAACTAATTTTTCTTCTCCAGAGCCTTCCAGGCAGAAGATTTTTACGGATACCCTTTTACCTGTTACGGTATTACGATATTGCTTGAAACTGTTTACTGGTAACTGATTACTGTTCACTGCTCACTGTTCCGCTCCATACCGGTTTATATCCTTCTCCTGCAATCTGTTCTGTCATACCTGTAGCAAGTTCTATCACATATATGCCATTCATGCTGAAAGCAAGGTATTTATCATCGGGAGACCAGGACGGTTCGAAACCTTCTGTGATTCTTTTTTCTTTTTCTGTTTCCCTGTCGAAAATATATATAATACCATCTCTCTGAAAGGCAATTTTTTTCCCGCTGAAACTCCACGCCCCGTCGCTTCCCGCGAAAACCTTTCCCCATGATGGCCTGTCCGGTCTTATAATAGATAGAGTCCTGCTGTCTTGATTACAGACTATATAATGTTCATCAGGAGACCAGAGCGGATTAAAGCCCTTTCCAAGAACTTCAGGGACAGGGTTTTTTACAGAAATCATTTTTATAGAGGAACTGTCAGATGTTCTATCTGTATAAACCAGTTTTTCTCCGGAAGTGTTCCATGACGGATTCTGTCCGTATATAAGAGGGATAGATTTATGACCTGCCAGTTCTATTATGTGTATTATATCACCATTTTGCTGAAAAGCTATTTTCTCACAGTTACGGGACCATACAGGGTTACTGCCCTTCAGAGTTTCTTCGTATATTCCTTTTTTTATATTCACTATATGGAAAACTCCTTCCGGTGAAGAACAGATTAGTTTTGACCCGTCACGAGACCAGCCTGAAAAATACCCCCTGCCTGCCACTTTTTTATCTGTGCCATCAGGATTTATAAGGTAGATTTTCCCGAAGCCATTTATATCTGTAACATATGCTATTTTTGATTGAATATTTGAAAGACGATGAAGAAAATTCATTCTGTTCATTTCTTCTATATTATAACGAATATAGACGGACACAACTATCATAAGAGAGATTAACAGAATGAAACAGCATTTCAGAAATGTTTTCATGAAAGAATAAGGTTCTACAAAAACCGGTATTGAGCATTTACCACAGTTACCATCAAGTTCAATCCTGGAGCTATGTTTTTTTCCTCTCTTCAGTTCTGACGGATCTATGGAAATATTCAGATAATTGATATTCCCTGAAATAATATGAGAAGATAATCTTATCCAAGATGAATTACTGCAGATATTTCCCTTTAAAAAACCTTTCCCTTTATTAATAATTGTAAGAGGAATATTTATGTCTTTTCCCGGTGTTACCTTTAAATCGATTTCATGAGGAAATATCTCTGCTACAGGTCTGAAGAGCACCGTGTTTATCTTAATATTTCCTCCGTTTGATTCTATATTTATTATACCTTCATGAACAGAACCTTCAGGAAGTCTGTCTTTTTTTACAGAGACTTTTATTTTTTCTTCATTTGATATAAAATTGTCGGGACTAAAGGTGAGCCAATCCTGGGCAGATGTGATTTTCCCGTTCAGCTTGCCTCCTCCCGAATTATATACAGTAATTTCCTGACATGTTTCTCTTTCATATTTCAATGTGCCGAGGTCCAGAAAAGATACATCTGTTTCCAGTCTGGTTTTAGAGAGAACAATTTTAAAGTATATGTCAATATGGCCTTCTCCTCCGGTGGAAGTAAAAGTCACTCTTTCCCTGTATTCCTTATCAGGTTCAAAGTCATTGGAATTTATTTCCAGAGTAAGCTCCTGGTAATTATTTTCAAAATTCTTAACATTTACTTCTATACCTTGTATCGAAGGTTCTTTTAAATTTCCCGATAACAATCCTTTTCTTATATTCGTGATTATAGCAGAAACTTTTCTTTTCTCTCCGTAAATGATATCTCCTCCGTCTATAAAATCGGGAGTTATTTTAATAAGAGGCAGAGGCAGTTCTTCTTTTAGTTTTTCAAGTAATTCCATTACTGACTGAAATCTCTTTTCCGGTTTTATGTCCAGAGCTTTCATTATTATGTTATTCAGACTCCTGGAAACTGAAGGATTATATTTATAAACATCCTGAAAGGAAAAAGGTGTTGTGGCAGGGTCGTTTTTTGTAAGAAGTGTGTGAATACATACGCCGAGAGCATAAATGTCTGTTCTTACATCGGTCTGACCTCCTCTGGCATATTGTTCCATAGGAGCATATCCTACAGAACCCATTCTTATTGTGTCAGTATCTTTGCGGGGATTGAATTCTCTTGCAATACCGAAATCAATAAGTTTTATTTTTCCTTCTTTATCCAGCATAATGTTTGATAACTTGAGATCCCTGAATATTATCTGAGGAGTCTGGCTGTGGAGATAATGTAATACTTCACATAACTCTATTGCCCACTGAAGAATTTGTTCTTCTTTTACCGGCCGGGGATTTTCTTCCATTATGGCTTCCAGGGTTTTACCTTCAATATATTCCATGACCAGATATGGTCTTTCATCTTCGAAGAAAAACTCATATAAGCTGGGAAGATTTGGATGGGAAAGTTTTGTCAGGAATTTTGCCTCTTTGCCGAACTGTCCTATGTCTTTTGCCCTTTCTACAGGATCGGAAATCCTGTGCATTTCTTTTATAGAAACAGACATGTCTTTCTCCATATCATGAGCAAGATAAACAGACCCCATTCCGCCTGTACCAAGGGTTTT
>CALARM010000018.1 GCA_937888925.1 uncultured Synergistia bacterium
TTGGTAAGTTTAAAGAGGCTGACGATAAGAACAGGCAGAGAATTATAGAACTTGACTCTCAATTTTTCGGAATTTTAAACGATTGTAATATATTACCTGAAGATATGCTGATAAAGGTTATTGAATTTGAACGTTCTGATAAATTAAATCCGCCCATAGAGAGAAGAAAGAAAGAAATATCAATCAAAGAGATAAAGAAGCATATTACATCAATAGAGTCAGAGGCAACGCTGAAGAATATAAATACAAAACAGGATTTGCAGTTAATCGATCATATACCACTGGATATAATGAAAGAAGCGGCAGGGTAAATGGATAGAAAAAACTCTATGACTGAAATTATAACAGCAGGAATGAACATTTACATAAAGAATTTTTCATAGTATGTTAATTATGAATCTTGGAGTAGAAAAATGGTTGAAGATAAAAACCCTGAAAAAATTAATGGCGTAGAAGAAGAAATAATAATAGGTGAAGAAGATTTTCAGGAACCTTACGATGTGAGCAGTATCAGGATAGATCCTATGCCAATGACAGTGTTCGAGGTAATGAATAGGATTAAAATAGGTGAAATTAATTTACAGCCTGATTTTCAGAGAGAACTGGTATGGAATATTGTCCAGCAAAGCCGCCTTATAGAGTCAATTCTGATAAAGATCCCCTTACCCAGTTTCTATTTAGATGCTACAAATGATGATGAATGGCTTGTCGTAGATGGATTACAGAGATTAAATACACTGCATTCTTTTATAAACAAAGAAGAATTTGCTCTGAAACATCTGGAATTTCTGGGTTCAGATGTAAGAGAAAAAAAGTTCAGCCATCTTTCCAGAAAAATGCAGAGAAGAATAGAAACTGCACAGCTTATGCTCTATATAATAAAACCGGACACTCCTGAAGATGCCAAATTTACTATTTTCCGCAGACTTAATACAGGAGGGCAGGTATTAAATGCTCAGGAAATCAGACACTGTATTTACCAGGGAAAATCAACAAAGCTTTTAAAAGAACTGGCATCGCTGGAAGAATTTAAACGTGTAACAAACAGTTCCATTCCTTCAAAAAGGATGGTTGACAGAGAATGTGCATTACGTTTCTGTGCTTTCTATTTAACAAACTATAAGGAATATAAAAAAGCAGATCTGGATGCTTTTCTAGGATATACTATGAAGAAAATTAATAATATGAAAGATGAAGAAATAGAATTATTAAAAAATGCTTTTAAAAATGCTATGTTTAATTCTGAAGTTGTATTTGATAAATATGCCTTCAGAAAAATAACAGAAAAAAATGGAAGGTTTAATCCTGTAAATAAAGCTCTCTTTGAGACATGGTCTGTGTTCTTAGAAAAATATCCTATGAATAGTTTATCTGAATACAGGAAAAGAATAGTTGATAGTTTTATAAAAGTAATGAATGAAGATAAGGTATTTGTTGATTCTATAAGCCAGGGTACAGGTGACACAAAAAAAGTTAATATACGTTTTGAAACAGTCAAAAATATTATCGAGGAGGCTATAAAATGATATCTTATCTACGCCTTCAACGATTTAAGTGTTTTATGGATCAGTTTATTTCCCTGGAACCTCTTACTATCCTTGCCGGCTCCAACAATACCGGTAAATCATCGGTAATTCAGGCATTACTTTTATTAAGACAGACTGCAAAGACAGGCAGGTTAAAAAAAGGAGAAATACTCCTTAACGGTCCCCTGGTTCATCTGGGGACAGGACAGGATGTTTTCTGCCAGTGGGCTGAAGAAGATAATATTAATATGTCTGTTAATTTTACCGAAGCACCGGAAGAAATATTAAAATGGAATATTCAATATACGACTGCAAATTCCGAGGATTTAAATTTAAAGATTCTTGAAGGTACTGAGGAAAAGCTTATTAAAGGTTCTCTTTTCAATAATAATTTTTCCTATATCGGAGCAAACAGAATTGGCCCTCAACTCGCTCACAGTTTCAGCGAAGAAACTATAGAAGAACTTAATGTCGGTGTCAGAGGAGAATTTACCGTTCACTGCCTGCAGCAATTTCAAATGGATAAAATAAAGTTAAAAGAATTGAAGTACAGCTCTGAAGACCAATCGGAAACCCTGTCTTTTCAGACGGAAAAATGGATTAATTATCTGATCCCCGGTATAAGGTTTAAATACAGCAGGCTAATAAATGCAGATATACTGTCAATATCTGTGAGTAATAACAAACCTGACAGAGATACTGATTATTTAAGACCGACAAACGTCGGCTTCGGAATTTCTTATTGCCTGCCTGTTGTAGTGGCCGGCCTTATGAGCAGGAAAGATTCTCTTCTTATAGTAGAAAACCCTGAAGCCCATTTGCATCCCGGAGCACAGTCCCGTATGGGACATTTTTTCAGCAGACTGGCTTCAGCAGGGGTGCAGGTGATAGTGGAAACTCACAGTGACCATATATTGAACGGCATAAGGGTTTCCGTAAAGAATAAAATTATTAACCCGGAAAATATTTCCATAAATTATTTTGATGAAAATTATAATTTACATAATCCCGAAATAGATTCCGATGGCAGAATAGATTGCTGGCCGGAAGGTTTCTTTGACCAGACGGAAAAAGATCTTCAGGAGTTAATTTAAATGATTTTTTTAAATGAACTTTCTTTTATTTCTCAGGCTGTTAATTTATCGGATTGTCATAAATTAATGGAAGAAATAAGGAAAATTCTGGAGCATCTGAAACCAATCAGTAAAGACGTATATATTTCCAGAACATTATCTTCCCGTGAAATCATGGCCGGTTATGATGTAAAAAATTATGCCTATGACAGAAAAATAAACCAGGCCGAAAGACAGAATTTTCAAATACTTCTTACAAAAAATCCTTATGTGGAAAATCTTTTAGATAAAGAACTGGATTATCATGAATGTTATCTGATAGAAACAGAACGAGATGTAACATCAACTTCTGTGGCCAGTGCCGCCTGTTTTGACGGTATACTGGTAAGCCTTCAAAGGGCTGCCGGGTTTCAAAATGATTTTATTCCTGTTTCATATAGAGAAGGTGAGAAAGAACTCCTGGAAAAGAATATCCCTAATCAATTTGACTTTAAAAAAACAAGAGTTTTTGTAAAAGGCATAATAGAAAGGGATATTTCAACATTTAAGGATCTGTGGAATAAAAGAAAGGAATTATTTCCATCACTTGTTTTTTGCCATGAAGTTGAAAGTCAGTTAAAAACCCTTAACCCTTCTTCTGAAGAACTCAAAAATATAATAAGACATCTTAAGATAATGAATGAATATATGGAAAAAATTTTAAATAAAAAAATTCCTGTGCCAGATTATCGGGAAATGGGAGTTGAAGCTTCAGTAGAAACTGGAATTACACTATTTCATTACGGATATTTAAGAGAATTCCTCTGCCCTGACGGCCAAAAAAGAACTTTCAACTGGCACAGCAAATTAAAAGGCCCCAATATAAGAATACATTTCTATCCTCCCGGAAATGATGCAGGAAGCTTTATTATCGGATATATAGGCAGAAAATTGCCGACTTATAGATACAGAACATAAGGTTATTTGATTTAAAGGAGAGTTAATTACAAAAATATATTATGAACATGGAGAATAAAAATGACAACTGAAGAACTAAAAAAACTTGAAGCCACTCTCTGGCAGACTGCCGATACACTTCGCGCAAACTCCGATCTGAAATCATCTGAATATTCAACACCTGTCCTGGGAATTATATTCCTGAAATTTGCAGACAACAAATACAGTCTCTATGAAGAAGAAATCAACGCCGAATTTAACAGACTCAAAGGCACCCGCCGCGAAAGACTTCTTCATGAAATAGCCATTGAAAAATGCGGTTTTTATCTTCCCCCTGAATCCCGTTATGACTATCTCCTTAACCTGCCGGAAAAAGAAGATATTGCAAAATCCCTGAAACATGCAATGGTTTTAATAGAAGAATACAAGGCTGAGTTAAAGGACACTTTACCACAGGATGAATATTTTCGCCTGGTCAGGAAATCGGAATACAGGAATATTCCCAAACAGCTTTTAAAGAACTTCGCCGATATCCCGAAAAACGCCACAGGTGATATGTTCGGCCAGATTTACGAATATTTCCTGGGCAAATTCGCCCTGGCAGAAGGTCAGGGAGGAGGAGAATTTTTTACTCCCCGTTCTGTCGTCCGTCTGATGGTGGAAATCATCGAACCTCATAATGGAACGGTATTTGACCCTGCCTGCGGTTCAGGCGGTATGTTCGTTCAATCTGCCAAATTCATCGAAAGCAGAAAAACCGGTGGTGAAGACAGGAGTCTTTTCGTATACGGAGCAGAGAAGGCACTGGAAAATGTAAAACTGGCAAAGATGAATATTGTGGTAAACGGTCTGAGAGGTGATATCCGTCAGGCAAACAGCTATTATGAAGACATTCACAACAGTTTTGAAAGGTTTGATTATGTCCTTGCAAATCCGCCTTTCAATGTAGATGATGTAAACCTTGCCAGGGTAGAGTCTGATAAAAGATTTAACACTTACGGTATTCCCAGAAACAAGGGTGATGCAAAAGCAAAAGACAAAGGTTCTGTTACTGTTCCCAATGCAAATTATCTATGGATCAATCTTTTTGCCACTTCCATAAAACAGGGAGGACGGTCAGCACTGGTTATGGCGAACTCCGCATCAGATGCAAGGCATAGCGAAGCGGATATCAGAAAAACACTGATTAAAAATAATTTGATTTATTGTATGCTCACACTGCCATCGAACATGTTTTATACCGTAACACTCCCTGCGACACTCTGGTTTTTTGATAAATCTAAAGCCGATGATAAAATACTCTTTATCGACGCAAGGAATATTTTCACTCAAATAGACAGGGCACACAGGGAATTTTCCGAAGAACAGCTTTTAAATATTTCTATTATCAGCCGGTTACATAGAGGCAATCGCCGGGAATTTATCGAGCTGGTAAACACTTATTTTAATCAGGGATTTGTAAGACTTAAAGAAAATCGTGTAAAACTGACTGAAGTGGCCGGAAATGTTACAAAATTCCTCAAAGAAAATAACGGTGAAGATATTCCCGATTTTTCTTCTGTATTAAAAGATACTGACAGGTTACTGAAGGAATATGAAGATTTTCGACAGAGCCCTGACATGTCATCTATAGAGGAAACCAATAAATTACAGCACAGACTGGCCGGAACTGTGGCACCATTTTTTGTATCATGCCATGAACTTTTAAAGGAAGTGGACAGAAAGGTACGGCATATTGAAAAAGATCTGAGTAAAAACAAGGATCTCAGGATACTCAAAACAGAACTGGAAGAACTTCATAAAGAGGTAAAAATGACAGAATATTTCTTCGGCCATGTTGCATGGCTTCAGGAAAGATTCCCTGAGGCGAAATATGAAGATGTTACGGGACTGTGCAGGCTGGCAGGGCCGGAAGAGTTGGAGGAACAGGAATATTCGCTGAATCCGGGACGTTATGTGGGAGTGGTGATTGAAGAGGACGGTAAGACTGAGGAAGAGTTTATTGAGGAAATGCTTTCTATGAATGATGAACTGGAAAGGATGAATAAGGAAGCGAGAGAACTGGAAGAAGTGATTGGACATAATATCAGGCAGATTGCGGGGGAAGAGGAATGAAAATGTGGAAAGAAACAATCATTTCAAAAACATATGAATCTTTGTTCGATGGACCTCACGCAACCCCGAAACCTGCAACAGAAGGGAAAATATTTTTGAGAATTGAAAATATTACTGATGATGGGCATCTTGATTTTTCCAGGATAACATATATATCAGAAGAAGAATTTCCTCGCTGGACGAAAAGAGTTAAACCACAAGAAAATGATATAGTATTTTCATATGAAGCAACTCTTGGTAGATATGCTATTATACCCAGAAATTTTGATGGTTGTCTTGGGCGGCGTATTGCTCTAATCCGGCCAGATAACAACACGGCTTATTTCAAATTCCTTTATTACTATTTTTTTTCAAATTTGTGGAAAGAAGAGTTAAATAATTACATTATTACTGGTTCTACTGTAGACAGAATTCCTTTACTAAAATTTCCTTATTTTAGAATAATACTTCCTCCACTCCCCATTCAGCGCAAAATCGCCGCCATTCTTTCCGCCTATGACGACCTGATTGAAAACAACAACCGCCGCATAGCTATTCTGGAAAAAATGGCAGAGGAACTCTACCGCGAGTGGTTTGTGCGTCTGCGTTTTCCGGGGCATGAGAAGGTGAAGATTGTTAAAGGTGTGCCGGAAGGGTGGGAGGTTAAGAGGATTGGGGATACTATCGAGTATTACATTGGCGGAGGATGGGGAGAAGAAAATCAAGATATAAATCACGTGATAGGGGCTTATGTAATTCGTGGGACAGATATTCCAGATTTAAAATCTGGTAGATTTAAAAATCCTCCATTTCGTTTTCATAAATTATCAACTTATGAAACTCGTGCAATGGAAAAAGGGGATATAATTTTCGAAGTTTCAGGAGGAAGTAAAGGGCAATTACTGGGTCGAACACTTTTAATAACCAAGGGTATTTATGAACTTTGTAATGGGACGTTGATCTGTGCGAGTTTCTGTAAATTAATTCGCCCATCTATTTCATCTTTCTTTTTAAATTATTATTTACAAGCCTATCATAATTGTGGACTGGTTGGAACTTATCAAATACAGTCAACTGGTATTAGTAATTATCAGTTTGAATCGTTTGTCAAATATCAAACAATTATTGTTCCACCAAAGCCAATTCTCAATAAGTTTGATAGTATCGTCTCGACATTTATTTCAGAGAAAGATATCTTATCATCAAAGAACCTCTTGTTAACAAGTTCTCGAGATCGCCTTCTTTCCCGGCTCATGTCAGGCAAAATCGATGTAGAGAATCTGGACATTCATTTTCCGCAGGGGATGGAAGTCCCCTCATCCCCCGGCCCCTTCTCCCCGTGGGAGAAGGGGAGAGGAAGAGCTAAATATGAAGAGGAGTCTTAATATACCTGATTATATTTTAAATCTTGCAAAAGAATTAAGAAAAAAGCAGACCGATAGTGAAAAAATACTATGGGAATGTCTCAGGAAGCGCAGATTTCTGGGGTTTAAATTCAGACGTCAGCAACCGGTTGGCCGATATATAGTTGATTTCTTATGTTTTGAAAAAAAATTGGTCATTGAAATAGACGGCCCTGTTCACGATGATACAAAAGATTATGATAAAATAAAAGATGAATACCTTATAGCAAGTGGATTTAATGTGTTACGTATATCTTCAAAATCTGTTAAAGAAAATCTTGAGGAAACACTTGGAATGATAAAAGATAGATTAGAGTAAAATTAATAGATACAATAAGGATCTTTCTCCCCCTTCTCCCGCGGGAGAAGGGGGCAGGGGGATGAGGGGCTCAATGGAAACACTCATAATGATAAGAGATAGATTAACGTAAAATAAATAAACTTACTAAAAGTCTTCATACCCCCTTCTCCCGCGGGAGAAGGGGGCAGGGGGATGAGGGGCTCAATGGAAACACTCGTAATGATAAGAGATAGATTAACGTAAAATAAATAAACTTACTAAAAGTCTTTACACCCCCTTCTCCCCGCGGGAGAAGGGGGCAGGGGGATGAGGGGAGGGTAGCATAAAATGCCAAATTTTATCTCCGAAGATCAAATAGAAAAAGCGGCAATTTCCATTCTCAAAAATACATACGGTTATCATGCCATAAACTGCTACACCAATGATTCAGAAAATCTCTCAGACAAATCAAACCGTATCAACAAACAGGAAATAGTCTTTCTGGATATCCTGAAAAACTCTATATTAAAACTCAATCCGGCAATCCCCGAACAGGTCATAGAAGAGGCAATAGAAAAACTTACTGCCCGCCGTTATGCCATGTCCTCGGTACTTGCAAACAAAGAAATCTACGAAATGATTCGTAACGGTATTCAGGTGCAGTATGAAAACAAACAGGGCAGAACAGAACATAGTACAGTAAAAATCATAGATTTCACAAAACCGGATAATAACGATTTTCTTGCAGTAACCCAGCTATGGATAAAAGGAGAACGGTACCCCCGCAGACCGGATATACTCATTTACATCAACGGCCTTCCTCTTGTCTTCATAGAGCTGAAAAACTCCAATGTAAAAATCAAAAACGCCTATACGGATAATCTAACCAATTATAAAAAAGATATACCTCTCTTATTCAATTACAATGCCTTCTGTGTAATTTCCAATGCCATAGAAACAAAGCTGGGCAGCTTCAATGCCGGCTATGAGCATTTCTTTAACTGGCTCCGTCCCGATGATGAAACGGAAAAAGTAGACAGAAAATCAGTAGAGACGGAAGGTACCAGTCTGGAACGACTGGTTCACGGTCTTTTCCCTAAAGAAAGACTCCTGGATTATATAGAAAATTTTATCCTCTATCATAAAGAAACCATCAAAATTATTGCACAGAACCATCAGTATATAGGAGTTAACAGGGCAATAGAATCTTTCAAGCAACGTAATGAAAAAAAAGGTAAACTCGGTGTCTTCTGGCATACGCAGGGAGCGGGGAAAAGTTTTTCCATGATCTTTCTTGCCCGTAAGATTTTCCATAAATTTACCGGCAATTATACCTTTGTCATCATCACAGATCGTGATGATCTGGACGGCCAGATATACCGGAACTTTCTGGATACCGGGACAGTCAGTAAAAACGAAGCGGCAAGACCGAAAAATTCTGCCGAAATGAGGACTTTTCTCGGCCAGAACAAACGACTTGTATTTACTCTGATACAAAAATTCCGTTATGATAAAGGCAAAGCCTATCCGGAACTCTCTGACAGAAATGATATTATTGTCATTGTAGATGAAGCACACCGTACACAATATGCATCCCTTGCGGAAAACATGAGAAAAGGCCTTCCCAATGCCCTTTATTTTGCCTTCACCGGGACACCGATTCTCGGTAAAGGAGATAAGCTGTATCACGGGAAAACTTATGACTGGTTCGGAAACTATGTAAGCCAGTATAATTTTGTTCAATCTATCGATGATGGCGCTACTGTTCCACTTTTTTACAATAAACGGGTGCCGGAAGTACTTCTGCAGAATGACAGCCTGAGTGATGAGTTCTATCAGATACTGGAAGAAGAAAACCTGGATGAAAAAGCACAGGAAAAACTGGAAAAAGAATTTTCCACTGAAATGGAAATTATTAAACGTGATGACAGGCTAGAAACAATTGCAAAGGATATTGTAAATCATTTTACCAATCGCGGATATCTCGGGAAAGGGATGGTCATTTCTGTTGATAAATTTACATCAGTCAAAATGTATGACAGGGTCCAGAGATACTGGAAAGAAGAAATAAAAAATATTGTAGGTCAGGTCAGGGGAAGCATAGATGAATTTACAAAACACCGTTTGGAGAAAAAACTTGATTATATGCGCTCTGTGGAAATAGCAGTTATTATCAGTGAAGAAGCAGGGGAAGAAGAAAAGTTTGAATCACAGGGGCTTAATATAAAACCACACAGGAAAAAGATAAATGAAATAGATAAAAATGGTCATGATATAGAGTATCGATTTAAAGACCCCATAGATAAATTACAATTAGTTTTTGTCTGTGCAATGTGGCTCACAGGATTTGATGCTCCTACAGTTTCTACACTGTACCTTGATAAGCCTATGAAGGGCCACACACTTATGCAGACTATTGCCAGAGCAAATCGCGTAACATCTCACAGAATAAATAATATTGCAAAAATAAATGGTGAAATAGTCGATTACTACAATGTTTTCAGAAACATGAAACAGGCACTGTCTGATTATGCCATCGGTAATAGCAGTAAAACAGATTTGCCTGTAAGGGATAAATCAAACCTGTTTATTCTTCTTGACGATGCAATCAGCCAGGGAATATCTTTCTGCAATTCTATAGATATAAACCTTAATAAAACGCTGGAAACAGGAGAAACATTCAATAAAATCCATCTTTTCGAATCCTTTGCAAACAGATTATTGGAAAAGGATAATTACTGGAAAGAGTTTAAAGTATATGAAAATACAATTTCTTCACTTTATGAAGCCTGTAAACCTGAAATCCTGGAAGGTCATTTCAGACCAATGGTTCCAGTATTTCAATATTTGCGAGGTGTCGTCGAAGGCATTATTGAGCAGGCAGATATTTGTAAGATAAAACAGAAAATCGGAGACCTTCTGGATCAGAGCATTATTACTGCCAATAAAGGTATGTTTATAGCAGAGTCGAAGGCAGAATTCCAGATTGTGGAATATGGGAAAACCCTTGACCTGAGTGACATAGATTTTGAAAAGCTAAAAGAAGAATTCAGAGAAAAGGAATTCAAACATATTGAAATAACAAACCTCCGTGAATTTATAGCTAAAAAACTGGAAGAAATGCTCAGAGAAAACAGCACACGTATCAATTTTACAGAAAGGCTTCAGGAGGTTATTAATCGTTATAATTCCGGCGGTATGACAACAGAGAATTATTTTGATGAACTGGTAAAATATGCAGGAGAACTGAAAGAAGAAGATGAACGCCATACCAGAGAAGGCCTGACTGCTGATGAACTTGAACTCTTTGATATTCTAAAAAAAGAGAAATTGACCAGAGCCGAAGAAGTAAAGGTAAAAAATGCAGCAAAACATTTATTGAAGAGACTGATCGAAGAACAACCGAAAGTTCTTGTTCAGGATTGGTACAGAGACTCACAGAGTCAGGCCAGGGTTAAAGCAGCAATAGAAGAAGTGCTGGACAAAGAACTGCCTGACAGTTATGAAACAGCTTTATTCAAGAAAAAAAGCCAGAACCTTTATGATCTTGTGTACGAATATTCCGCAAAAGGGTTGAAGTGGGCGGCATAGTAAAATGAAAATCAACACATATAATAAATTTTTACCACATCCATACTGCCGGGTAGAAGCCGGGTTTGAAGAAAGAAAATTCTGGAAGGAAATGCTGAAAAACAGTTATATTTCTATTGGATATC
>CALARM010000019.1 GCA_937888925.1 uncultured Synergistia bacterium
CATGACATTGTAAGAGAAAGACCTTCTCTTGTAGGACTTTCTTCGGATTTTTATATAATAGATGACAGAACTTCAGAACAGATACTTAAAGATACTGCACAGGCATGGGTCACCAGTAACAGATCTGTTCTGCTGGATTATCTTGCTCCTGATTGTGATGAGGGAAAAGTGAACTGGATAAAAAGAGAACAACTGCCGAATCTTGTAAATGATATAGCAAGAAGCTTTATTAAACAGGCAAAAGATCTTAAAATGACTCCTTCTATGCTCCGTAACAGACTGGAACAGGCGGGAAACAGTTTTATTCTTGTAGAAATGGCTCTTGCTATATATGAAGATTACAACAATGCCCTTTCTTACAGAGGAGCAGTTGACTTCGATGATTTAATCCGTCTTGCTCTGGAAGCACTTAAAGGAGATGAAAAATATCTTAACAGACTCAGAAACAGATGGCCCTATATACTTGAAGATGAAGCACAGGACAGCAGCCGTCTTCAGGAAGATATTCTAAGACTTCTCGCCGGCCCTTCAGGTAACTGGGTACGTGTGGGAGATCCCAATCAGGCAATATACGAAACTTTTACTACTGCCAATCCGAAATTTCTTAGAGATTTTATTAAGGAAAAAATAGTGATGGCAAAAGAATTACCCGAATCAGGACGTTCTTCAAGAACTGTTATAAATCTTGCAAACAGTCTGATAAAATGGACCATGGAAGAACACCCTGTAGAAGAAATAAGGGACTCTCTTACAACTCCATTTATAAAACCATCAGAACCGGATGACCCTCAGCCTAATCCTCAGGACATGCCGGAAAAAATTAAAATCATAGAGAAAAAATTTACACCTAAAGAAGAAATTGATTTTGTAGTGTCTTCACTGAAAAAATGGGTTAATGAAAATCCTGATAAAACAGTGGCTGTTCTGGTATTAAAAAACGATTATGGCAGTAAAGTCGTAGATGAATTAAAGAAAAACAAAATAGATCCGGTGGAACTATTAAAAAGTACCAAATCTACAAGAGATGCAGCAGGAGCTATAACACATATTATCGCATATCTTGCCAGACCGTCATCTCCCGGACAACTTGGAAAAATCTATGAAGTATGGAGAAGAAAAGATAAAGATAATGAAGAATTAAAAGAAGAAGTCATGACAATAGCAAAAGAATTAAAAGCCTGCAGCTATGTAGAGGATTTTCTCTGGCCGAGAGTTGACAGAGACTGGCTGAGAGATCTGGATATAAAAGATGATGAGATGCATATATACAATGAACTGGTAAAATTCCGCCATATTGTCAGAAGATGGCATGGGACAACCATGTTGCCAGTAGAACAGTTAATAATTACTGTAGCACAGGATCTGTTTACAGAGCCATCAGAACTGGCTCTTGCACATAAACTTGCTCTTGCCCTGGGTCAGACAAGAAAATATCATCCAGGCTGGAGACTTCCGGAATTTGCAAGGGAACTGTCAGTTATTGCAAAAAATGAAAGAAAATTTATCGGTTTTAGTGACGAAGAAACCGGGTTTGACCCTGAAAAATACAGAGGTAAAGTGGTTGTTGCCACAATGCATAAAGCAAAAGGCCTGGAATGGGACAGAGTTCATCTTATGTCTGTCAATAATTATGACTTTCCCTCTACATTACCGGGCGATACCTTCATATCCGAAAAATGGTTTATTCGTAACAATTTAAATCTTACGGCAGAAAGCATTTCACAACTCAAAGCTACAGTCAACCCGGACCTATTTGAATATCAGGAAGGAGAAGAAACAATAAAATCCAGAATTTCCTGCGCATCGGAAAGATTGAGACTCCTTTATGTAGGTATTACAAGAGCCAGGCAGGAACTTATCATTACATGGAATAATGGCAGAAATTTTGATAAACAGCCTGCAATTCCACTGGTTGCTTTAACGGGACGTGATGCGTGACGCGTGACGCGTAACGCGTGACGGGTGGTTCGTAATGCGTAATATGCGTGATGCGTAATGCGTAACGTATCACGCATATTTCATCCCCAGGGCGTTTAATAAAACGCCCCTACTCACCCTTCACTCTTCACTCTTCACTTTTCACTTTTCACTTCTACCAGTTTCTTCCCCTTTTCTATCCATCCTTCAAGATAGCCACTTTCCTGCCATTTCATCTGCTCTATTCCTTCTAAGAAACAAGTACAGGCCAGCCTTCTCATATTTTTATAAAGATCATAGTATTTCTCAGGTGAAAGAAGAGATGTTCCTGTAAAAGGAGCAAGTAAATCATTAAGGGTAACTTCAAAATGAAGACACATAACAAAAAACTCCTCTATGTTCGGATTTTGAAATCTGTAATTAATACAGTATTCATTGTCTCTGGTTACAAGAACTCTGTGAGTATCAAGGAGATTCTGTTTTTTAATGTCTTCATAAAGAGGTATGCCAGGAAATACCTGGAGAAATGTTGCAAATTCAGGAAAATATTCAGGCCCTGTAACAAGAGCTTTATTGAAATTAATAGAAAGTTCTTCAAAGGTTACAAAGGGATCGAAAAATATTGTATAAAGACCAATCAGAAAATCCTGTTTCTTGAGTAACAGAATAGCCTCTTCCAGCATTTCATGGGATATGGTTTTACTGTAAAGCTTCTGCTGTCGTTCTACAAAAGATTCTATACCTATATTAACCTTTACAAGACCGCTCTGTGATAGAAAAGAAAGTAAATTTTCATCCACGTCATCAGGTCTGCAGTCTATGGCATAGGCTATATCAAGATTTCGTCTGATTATTTCTTCTCCTATAGTCCTTGCCCGAAGTTTCCCATCTTTACCGACTCCCATAAAATTATCATCGCAGAAAGCAAAATTAGAAATACCATTTTTATTAAGATGTTCAATCTCATCTACAATATCCTCTGCTATTCTTGGACGCCAGCATGGCCCCTGTCCCTGTTTGTAAAAACTCCTTACACTGCAAAAAGTACAGTTTCCCCGGCAACCTCTGCTCGATGAAATAGTGGCAAAATTTTGATTTTTTAACAAATCTCCATAAGAATCCCTGTCCGGGAGGAACGGAAATGTAAGAGGATTTATAAGAGCTCCGCATGGATTGGAGATAATCTCTTCATCTTTTCTGTATGCAAGCCCTTCTATGCCCTGCCAGTCTTTACCGGCTTGTAATGCTTCTGCAAGTGATACTACAGGTGTTTCACCTTCTCCTGTAATAATAGAATCTATGGTACCATTATTTTTCAGTATAACATGCCAGGAAAAAGTAGGATAATGGCCTCCCATAGTAATATGACCTGTAAATCCGGCTTTTCTCATTGCTTTAATGAGTTTTATACTGTTATTATAATTTGTTGAATATACGGAAAAACCTGCAAGAAAATAATCTCCTAAATTCAACCTGTTTATTGCTTCATGCCATGGAATATCCAGAGCATTTCCATCAATCATATGAACCTGAAAGCCATGATATATAAGACAGGCTTTTATATAACAGAGTCCATGATTTTCCATTTTAGGCACTGCCGAGCTCTTTGCTGAAAAAGGAACTGACAGGAGAAGTATTTTATTTTTCCCGGACACATCTTTCATATTTTTTATTAACCTGAGCATAAGCATGTAATAAAAGGTTTTCCTCCCGTCACGGGTCACGAGAGTTTTTATGAAATATTTATGCTCACCTCAGTATTTATACTCACCTCAATAAATCTGGATCACTTACTATTATATTGCTATTTTATTCGGAAAGTCAACTAAAAATATTTATGGTCTTTACTTTTTATAATAATGCGTGATAAAATATTAAAATAAAGAAATAGATAATTATGTCTTTGAAAGATATATCATTAAGGAGGGAATTTTATGATAGGTGGTTTAGGAGGATATTCCGGAGCATCTTCAGCATCAAGTGCTAAAGGATGGTATAGCTTTAGAGAAGGTCTCTCTTGCAACAATAAAAAAGCCGAAGAAACACCTGAAACAGATGAATATGCTGAAGGAGAAGAAGGCGAAGAAGTAGCTGAAGAGGAATAAATAAAAAAATTTTTCAAAAAAAGAGGTAAAAGATTTGTTTACCTCTTTTTTATTTAAAGAGTGTCTTATAATGTTCTGTCCAAAACATCCAAATCTATTTGCCGATAAAAAATGTCACCAGTGTTCTAAATGGTTCTGTTATCTCTGTACAAAGGTAATAAATAACAACACTGTCTGTTCCGAATGTGCTCAGAAGGGGTGTTTTTTTTCTTTTTCCGATGAGACTGATTTGAAAGAACCAAAACCTCACATTAATATATCAAATCTGCAGTATCAGGTGAGTGCAAGTCTTGCCGGACAGGGTATGATTGTTCCCTGGACACAAAAGCCTGCCAAAAAAAAGATACCATGTGCCTATCACAGTTATAAAGAAGCAATAAAAAAATGCTCCAGATGTAATCTTATGGTATGCAACGATTGCCTGAGAGTAGATGATAATGTAGATACTATATGCTATACATGCTGGTATAAAATGCCTGTCTCAGGTGAAGAATTACCTGATGATGAAATAAAAGATATAGAGGAAGATATGGATTTCAATTCTATAGGAGAAGAACTTCCGCCTGAACTGGCAAAATTACTTGAAGAAGAGAGTATATCACAGGAAATAGAAGCGGATAGCGCGAAAAATAAGATAAAAGAAAATCCTAATGAAGGTTCCTTTCAAGTTCTGAAAGCTTCGAAAAAAAACCTTATAGCTGATGAAAGAAAAAAACGTATCGTAAAACCCCTGATAGATTCTGGTAAATCTCTAATAAAACATGACATAAAAAATCTTTCAGATAAATCGCTAAAAAATCTTCGAGATATTCCGGTAGAATATGAAATAAACACTTCTTCTATATCAGACAAAACTGCTGAGGATATTTCGCAAAAACATGAACAAAAAACTCTTCCAGAACCATCTCAAAAAGATATCAAAGAAAATGCAATGTATGAAAGAGGGTTGTTCCAGAACAGTCAGAAGGAAAACTGGTTTACAAACCTGAACTTTGCAGGAGAAGATTATGACCCTCATAAAATTGAAGAACGTTCTGAAGAAACAATAATAGCTGATGAAAATAAATTAAAGGGAGAATTATCTGATAACATAGAGCTTAAAACCGGCAATGAAGGTTCTATAGAAAAAGAATTATCTGATAACATAGAAATTAAAACCGGTAATATCGAGCAAATAAATACCTATTTCCAGAATATACTCCAGGCAATAGAAAGTCCCGAAGAGGTTACAGGTCAGGAAGAGAAAGAACCTGTGCAATATTCCATAGCTAAATCAGTGAACTTTGCCGGTGTGCATAACATTCCCGAAGAAATAGAAAGCGCAGAAGATAGAAAAGTTTCAGATAAAACTATGGAAGAGATAGAGATGGCAGACATTCTATCAGAACAATCGAAGAGTGAACAAATATTAGAAGATGAAATAGATCTTTCGGAAATAGATGACATTCTTGCGTCAGAAGAAGGTTTCATTGAAGGTGATTTTGATCTTTCAGAAATAGATGAACTTTTAGAAAATGCTGAGAAGGAAAAATTACACTCAGATCTGGCAGATTTTATTTTATCCGATAATCTTTTAGGTTCACAGAGGGAGGATTATAATAAAAACGAAAAGGAAGAACTGATAAGTACATTTAACAGTGAAAATGTCACGATTTCAGAAAAAAAAGAAATTCTTGAACATATAGGTAAAATTCAGGACAATAGTGTTACCGAGTATATAGGCAATATAGTATTACATGAACCCCATAAAGAATTGAGAATAAAAGCTGCAGAAATACTTGTAGAAAGAATGGATAAAGATGGACTTGATTATCTTATGACAGGCATAAAAAATGAAACAGACAGTGATGTAAGGAAATTTATAGCTCTTGCTTACAGTAAACTAAAATATAAAAAATAGAGACCTGTCATAATCAGGCACGACGTCTTTTCGGCCCTCCCCCGTAAGACTGATAGAATTTAGCTTTTTCTGCACCACATACAGGACAGCACCAGTCATCAGGAAGATCGTGAAATTTAGTGCCAGGTAAAATACCGGACTGTTCATCACCTGACTCTTCATTATATATATAGTTACACATACTGCATATATATTTTAACATGTTTGTATATTTCCAATATTATTATAATCGTGACGCGTAACGCGTAATGCGTGATACGTATTTAATCCCAGAGTATTTAATTAAACGCCTCTACTCACGACTCACGACTCTCACCTTATTTTAATCGGCGGCCTCCATTTACTCATAGCCTGAACACCTTTTGCTATGGCCTGAACATAGGAACGAGTATTTTCATAGACATTCGTATTAAAAGGATCTGACGCGAAACGGGGCCACCCGAGTTGGCCGGAACATTTAGTTTTATAGGCATATAATTTACCTCCTGCTGAGGTCAGATATATTTCAAGATATCCATCTCTGTCTACATCTATTATAAAAGATCCAGAGTCACTGTAATAAGTCAGTTCTCTTTTCCAGATAAGACCTCCACCTCTCAGGTCATCACCATTCCATCCGTCAACAGCATAAAGAAAATTATCCCTTGAAGATATAAGGACATCCATACCTCCATCTCCGTCAATATCTGCCACTACAGGAGAAGAAGTTATTTCATCCTCTGTTTCATATCTCCACAGAAGTTTTCCTGATGAACTGTCTATAGCATAAATATAATGATCTGTTGAGCCAAAAGTGGCATCGATAAATCCGTCACCATTTACGTCAAACAGGGCAGGAGATGAAATTATTGCTCCTTCTGTTTTATATTCCCATAATTTACGCCCTCCTTTACCTTCAAAACAGTAACATTTAGTATCAACTGATGTAATAATTATTTCATAAATGCCATCTCTGTTCAAATCTCCCATGGCAGGAGAAGATATTATCTCATCACCTGCAGATGCAGTCCATTTAACTGAGCCATCTCTGGCATTAAAAGCATAAATCTTATGATCTCTGCTTCCAACTACCAGATCCAGTTTCTTATCACCATCGATATCTCCTATAGCAGGACAACTGGCTATCTCGCCACCTGTTTCATATTTCCATAGATATGCTCCTGTGGGGCCATCAAAAGCTGTCAGATAATAATCACCTGAACCTATAATTACATCCAGATCTCCGTCAGAATCTATATCTCCCAGGACAGGTGAAGATACCATAGCACCTCCGCAGAGATATTTCCAGAGCAGTTTTCCTTCTTTACCTTCAATGGCATAAATATAATCACCACGGCATCCAAATACAAGGTCAAGATCATTATCTTTATCTAAATCTCCAATTACAGGAGGACCGAGCAGTGGCCCTTTTGCAGAGAATTTCCATACCAGACTGCCTGTAGTAGCCCTCAGGACATAAATGGAATTATCTTCAGATGCCACTATGACTTCAAGTTTACCGTCAGAATCCACGTCTGCCATAACAGGAGGTGCATTTATCGCTCCACCTGTGGAATAAGTCCACCATACATCAGGAACCGGTGTTTCATCTGAAGCAAAAGCATATAAGGGGATTAAAAATAAACTTATAATAATAAAAAATTTTAACATCTTATTACTCCCTTTCTAAAACAACTCAAAAATCCTTTCCTACAAGCGCTCTTTTTACTAATTTGTCCTGTATCTTATAACCGCAAAATCTTATGATCACTTCCTCAGCTTCAGAGATAGACATATTGCCTGCCGATTGATGTACCGAACTGTCATAAGGCACCTTTTCACCTGCTTCTCCAATCTGTATGACACCACGTTTTTCAAAAATCTTCTCTATCTGTTTTATCAGACGGAACAGATCTTTTATCTTTATATCTTTGCCTTTCTCATCAAGCTTTTTCATAGTATTTAACTGGGTCAGATGGGGAGAGATTTCAGTGAAGATCTCTATAATCTCTTCCTCTTTTACATTAACTGTATTATCTCTACATCTGCTATGTAAAGCTTCATATTCTTTTTTTAATGATTCGATTAAATTTTCTTTTTCCTCCGACTCTATTTCCAGTTCCATGACTTTTCTTCTCAAATCCAGAACTTCTACCTTTAACTTTTCAAATTCTTTTCTATGAAATATGTTCTCAAGAAAATTTGAGAGAAAACTCATGTATATTCTCCTGTTCTGATAGTTATTAGAAATCGTAACGCGTCACATCTCACGATTTTCCATAAGGTTCCAATTTTATATATGACCTGTTATCAAGTATATTAATCTTTTTCCTGCTATCCCCTGAAGCAGACCTCACTCTTTTACTTTCCACCCATACTCTCAATTCATCAATTTTTTCTTTCATCATTTCAGATGAAGGTATGACAGTATTAATTGTTTTGACTATATCTTCTGTTACAAAATCTCTGCCGTCTTCATTAAAAGCATTATGCATAGTTTCTATTATAATCTGTTCTATTTCTGCTCCCGTATAACCTTCAGTGAGGGATGAAAGATAAGAAATATCATAATTTCTTATGACAGGTCGTCTTTTTTCAATATGGACTTTAAAAATTTCTCTTCTCTCTTTTTCATCAGGAAGATCGAGAAAAAATATAGAATCGAACCTTCCCATTCTGAGTTCTTCAAGAGCAAATCCTTTTATATCATTTGCCGTTGCCACAACAAATACAGGAGATATCTTTTCCTGAAGCCATGTAAGTAATGTAGCGGAAACCCTTGCAGTAACGCCACTATCTCCCTGGCTGTTACTTTTTTGCCCGAAAAGTCCTTTTTCTATTTCATCTATCCAGAGGATACATGGAGCTATAGTTTCTGCAATAGATATGGCAGTCCTTATATTTTCTTCCGACTGCCCTACAAGGCCTCCGAATATTGCTCCCACATCAAGTCTCAACAGAGGCATTTTCCACAGACCTGATATGGCTTTTGCCACAAGGCTTTTACCTGTGCCTGGAATTCCTACAAGAAGAATACCTTTAGGCGTAGGTAGCCCGTAATCTCTCGCTTCTATAGTAAAAGCCTTTTCTCTCTTTTTAATCCATGATTTTAATGTTTCAAGACCTCCTACACTTCCTATTGTTTCTGTTACAGGGAAAAATTCCAGAGCAGGCGTTTCGGAGATCATCTGTTTTTTTTCATATAAAATGAGATCTATAGAACGTTCATCCAGGTTACCGTTTATAGTAATACACTTCAAAAATGCCCTTTCAGCCTGATTGCCTGAAAGTCCCAGAGAGGATTTTACTATTCTTTCTTTAACACCTGCTGTAAGACGGGGTTTTATACATGTCTTAATTATAACATCGTCTAAAATTTTTACCATTTCATCATAGTCAGGAAGAGGGAAATTAATTACTGTTACATGATCT
Organism: uncultured Synergistia bacterium; assembly: GCA_937888925.1. The sequence continues at coordinate 9,334 of CALARM010000019.1, forward strand.
TTCAGTTCAGGAGGTATGCCGGGAACAGGTGTAATAATTATTACATTTTTTGTGCTTTTTTTAAGTCTGGAACATAGAGAGCGAAGCTTTACAAGAACTCTGTTATCCTTCCAGAAAAGATGAAAATCCTTTAGAATAAAAATTGCTTCGTTCTGAAATTTATCTATTCTGTCCAGAGCAACAAGAGGATCTACAGCACCCGGTTCAGGATGAATTCCTCTGGAATTTATAATTTCAAATCCTTCTCCCAGAGTCCAGGAAAACATATTTTTACTGTTCTTTAAAACATCTTTTATAGTAGAAAGAAGTCTTTCTTCTTCGTAACTTATAATATTTATTAACGGGTACCGTGCTCTTATGAGAAGATCTATCTCATGAGCAATTTTCATTTCCTTCCTCCCTGTTACCGGATAGATATGAGAGTTCTCTTACAAGTGGCAGTAATTCTTTGAAAAGAGAAGTTATAGTGACATTACCATCCCGATCTATATAAATTTTAATATCAAAACGTGAAGGAACTTTTGCCTCTTCTGACATAATTATCTATCTACAAGAGTTTTTATCTTTTTTACATCTATCCCCCACATCTCCGCCTGTTCTTTAAGTTTCTGCAGGAGCCTCTCTTCAAATTCTTTTTTATTTGCAGATGACTTCAAATCAGTATAAGTAGTTTTCGAAGTTTCGTTTAACAATAAATCACTCATGGCATTAATAACGGTTTCTTCGTAATTGGAAACGGTTCCATAAGCTTTAGCCGGATCTTTAATCTTTATCGTTACTGTTCCGCTGGCATATAATTTTTCTTTATCTGCAGCCGTTATCATCTTCTGCGGAACATTCAAGTCCTTTAAATCATAACTTATAAGTTTTAATTTATCATAAAAAGGCACAAGAATAACCATTCCTGGCTTTCTCAATTCCTTAAATTTTCCTCCCCGAAAAACAACTCCTTCTTTTTTCTCCGGCACTACCCTGGTTCCAAATAGTCCAAAAATAATTGCACATACAATCAAAATTAAAATCACTGTACCCAACTATCGTCACTTCCTCCAATAAAAATTCAATATATTTCTTTTCTACAAATTAACAGAAAAATCCTTCTTTAATAAATTAATAAAGGGGCGTTTTGGACGCCCCTTTATTAGAAAATTACTTACTTAATATTTTATGCCTCTACAGGTATATGAAGTGATACAGCTTCACCGTTCATTTTTCTCTGTATAAGATCAGCTTTTTCAGTAATCTTATCACTGAGGAACTGTTCTTTATCACCCTGATATTTAGGTGTAATTTTTTCATTTAACGCAACTATACCGGGATTTTCCTTCATAAGCCCCAGAGTGAAACCTTCAAGGAAGAAATCAGTCTTTGCTTCAGCTCTCATATCTTCACTGTAAAGATCTGAGAATAAAGAAGGCCTGTTCTTAAGAACTTCCTGCATAAACGATTTAAGAGATTCATCTTTTAAACATTCTGCTGTAAAATCAGCAAGTAATTCTTTTCGTTCCTGTGGTGAAAGATTGACTACTCTGGTCTCCTGAGCTTGTTGAGTTTCTCCTGCGCCATTACTGCCCTGTATACTTTGCTGCTGTAATGCTGCTGCAGTATTTGATACTACCTGATCAAAAAATACAACTCCTTCCGGAGGATATTTACCGGCAAATTCCTGTGTAAAGGCTTTTACACTTTCATCTCCTT
>CALARM010000020.1 GCA_937888925.1 uncultured Synergistia bacterium
TTCAAGTTTCATTTTTTTACTTGTAAAAGCCAGATTGTAAAGTATATGTGCTCTCTTAAGAGTATCGTGCCACAGAGTGGACACAGAAAGAGCCCGGGAATAATAATCCCTGGCTGTATCATAACACTCATGAAGATCGTAAGAATAACCGAGGCCTAATAATATATTAGTCAGAATTTGAGATGAATTATAATTATTAACAGCTAAATCTCTGGCTTCTACAAAATAATTTTTCGCTGTTTCTATATTTTCTCTTTCACAGTGATTGACACCTATATCAGTAAGAGATGCAATAATTCCGTAAATATCGTTATTTGTTGTAAATGCGTCCTTTGCTTCTATAAAAGACGAAAGTGCATCATCCAGATAGCCTTCCTCCTGAAACATCATTCCTGTATCTATTAAAAATCCGCCTTTAAACTCATCAGGTAAAATCTTACAAAATTCTTTTGCTTCCAGAAGTTTTTTGTAAGCAACTTCTTTTCTGCCGAGTCGGGATAGACTTTTTACATGTTCCATAAGAAAATAAAATTTCAGCGTATCATTTTTTCCAAAAGAAAGCCATTCTCCTATATGGCATAACTCTATAGCTATAGAATATTCTCTCTGTTCAACAAAAAGTTCACAATGATAATATAAGTCCCGGATAAAATCAAGAGTGATAAATTTCTGGTTTTCATTCAGGAAGTCGATCCTTTTTGCATAACTATCCAGTTCTGCCATTGCTTCGAAAAGTTCTTCCGGTCTCAAATAATATCACTCCTTCCTGCCATATATTATATAGTATTTTATAAATTTTATAAACCCTTTAACGGATTATAAAAAATGTGGTATAATAATTTTTTATGGTTAGTAGTGAGTCGTGCCCGGTTCTTTTCACTTTTCACTCATTAAATCATAAACTATTTATTCAAGAGGCGATTTATCAATGAAATTTTTTTTAAGCTTATTCATAATGTTCATAATTGTTTCATCCTTTGCTTTTGCAGGTGAAAAATATATATATGATAAAGGAGGAAAAATAAAATTTTCTTTAATAGTCCCTGACGGATGGGAAATTAATAGTAAAAATGAAAATGGTGTAATTCTCAGCCTTACCGGCCCGACAGAAAAATCATTTACAGTAAAAATCAATATAATGATAGATAAAATAAACAATATGACTCTCGATGAATATATAAAAACCGTCCATACCACATTTAAAAATCCTCCTCCTATGTATAAAGAAATAAACATTTTATCAGAACACACTGTAACTGTTAACAGGATAAAGAGATATGAAGCGGTAATAGACTATATATTAAACATGGAAGGTAAAAATCTTGGAAGCAGAACAATGGAAACAATTATTATAAAAGACGGAATGGCTTTTATAATAATTGGTTCGGCTATGGAAAACAATTTTTCAAAGTATGAAGGAATCTTCAAAGGAGTATCAGATAGTTTTAAATTCGAGTAATTTATAAAAATATGATGTCAATCAATATTGAAGGAAAATGTTGCAGTTTCAGGAGTTATCTCAAAATTACCTCTGTGGAGGAGGGCTATATGATTACAAAATGCACAATCTTCACTTTTCTTAAATTCTTCAAGGCCTGTCCATCCTGCAGGATGAATTATAACTATTACAGTATTCTTTTTCATCTGGCTTGAAACGAGAATATCTCCGTTACAGGAAAATCGTGGGGATAGTAAAGAAAGACACTGTTGAAATAAAAACCTGTTACCGTTAATCTGTGGAAGCTTTCTGGCAAGATTTAATGTATATTTTATATTGCTGAATTCTCTTACATGAGAAAGAATCATAAAAAAACTATCCAGACAGGGATTTATGTCATAGGGTTTACATATCTCATAACAGAAGGTATAATTTTGAAGTGCTTTTATTATTTCCTGACTTTTCCAGGCAGTTTTTATAATTTTCTGACATTTTTCATCTTTAAAACGAAGTTCTATTAATTCAGCAAACATTGATATACCGCATATAAGATTATTAAGATCATGAAAACAGGAACGAAGAAGTTGTTCATTTAAAGGATGAGAAAAAAAATTATAGTTATCTAAAATCTTCTTTATATCTTCATCTTGCAAGAAGAATCCCCCTATATATTAATAATCTATCTGCAGATACAACCTGGAATGGTTATTTTAAATTCACTTCCGACATTTTCTTTTGATAATATTGAAAGCTTTCCTTCATGTGATTCTACTATGGCTTTAACTACAGCCAGCCCGAGTCCTGTCCCTCCATAAGTTCTGGTAGTTGACATGTCAGCCTGTGTAAAAGGCACGACAAGAGTTTCTGCTTTCTCCATAGGAAAACCAATTCCTGTATCCGATATATTAATAGACAGAACATTATCGTCAGGTGTATCTATAGTTAATGTAATTTTACCACCGTTATTATTAAATTTTATGGCATTATCTATCAAATTTCTGAGAGCAATAGACAGTTTCGCCCCGTCAACATAAAGGGCCCGTCTATTCAGATTATTATATTCTGTAAATTCTATATTTTTCTCTTCTATTTCTTCTTTGAACTCACTTATTATCTTAATTAAAATATCTTCTATTACACATTCTTTTCTATCAATTACCATACGTTCTTTTTCTTTAAGGCTCAGGGTTATTAAATTTGTGACAAGATGTTCCAGTTTAAGACTGGCCTGTTTAATATCTTTAAGTCCTTCTATTACAGTAGGTTTAAGGCCTCCCATAGCTCCTGAAAGCATCATTGATATATAACCTTTAATTATTGTTATAGGAGTTTTAAATTCATGGGATATTGTATTTATCAGGTCTGTTTTTATCTTTTCAGCTTCTATGAGGCGCTGATTTATCTCTTTCAATTTTATATTTTCTTCCTTGATTTTCTGTTCTTTAAGGCCTCTTTCTATAACCATAGTAATTTCATCTATCATAAAAGGTTTTGTAACAAAATCATAGGCACCTTTTTTCATTGCATTTACTGCCAGTTCAATTGTGCCAAAACCTGTCATCATGATTACAAGCAGATGAGGAGCTAAAACAATAGCCTGTTCCAAGAGTTCTATTCCGTTTATGCCGGGCATTCTTATATCTGATAACAGAAGATCAAATTGTTCTCTCTTTAATATCTTAAGGGCTTCTTCTCCATCGCAGGCAGTGACAACATGATAACCTTTAGAACGTAAAAGACGATATAACAATTCCCTGATTGTATTTTCATCGTCAACTACCAGTATACTTGCCTGAGGAGTTGATACGCCATCTTTTTCACTGTGTGACACTAAAAAACTTTCCTCCTTCACAGGAAACTCATT
>CALARM010000021.1 GCA_937888925.1 uncultured Synergistia bacterium
CTGCCTCTTACCTTTACGGAACTCAGGACTTCCATTACAGGCATGGTGGCAGATGTAAAAGTCATACAGAAATTTCATAATGATCTGGATAAAAACATTGAAGCAGTATATATATTCCCCCTGCCATCCGAAAGCGCGGTCCACTCGCTGGAAATAAAAATAAACGAAAGAACTATAAAATCGGAGATAAAAGAAAAAGAAGAAGCAAAAAGGGTTTACGAACAGGCAAAACATGAAATGAAACAGGGAGCACTTCTGGAACAGGAAAGACCGAATCTGTTCACCATGTCTGTCGCAAATATTGAACCGGGTCAGGAAATACTGGTAACACTTGAGTATTATGAAACAATTGCCTATGAAGACGGAGAATATAAATTTGTCTTTCCCATGACAGTAACTCCGAGATATAATCCTCAGAGTGTCACAGACAGGGAAAGAATATCTCCGACCTTTCAATCACCTGACAGAACCAGAGAAATAAATATTTTTATAGATTTAGATGCAGGTTTTTCCACAGGAGAAATTTCTTCTCCGACCCATCTGCTTTATATACAGGAAAAAGGTGAACATAAAAGAGAAATACAGCTTGCTAAAGAAGGGGAAATCCCGAATAAAGATTTTGTGCTGAAATATTCATCTGACGGAGAAAAAGTCGAACAGACTTTTACCTTGTACAGAGAAGAAAATAAAGCAGGAACCTTTATGTTCCATATAACGCCTAAAATAGATTATGGCCCGGAGGAAATGTTAAAAAGAGAAATAATATTTATTCTGGACAGATCCGGTTCCATGGAAGGCACTCCTATGGAACAGGCTAAAAAAGCCCTTAAAGCATGTCTTCGTACCCTGAGAGAAGGAGATATGTTTGCCATTATTAATTTTGATGATCAGCTTGAAGTTTTGTCTGACAGCTCTCTGGCATTTAATGATGAAAATCTCCGAAAAGCAGATGATTTTGTAAATGCCACATCTGCGAGAGGATGGACTGAAATACTGCTCGCCATGGACTGCGCTCTCCGTATGCCGGCAAATAAAGAGTATTTAAGACAGATAATCTTCCTTACAGACGGTGCCGTAGGAAATGAAGATCAGGTAATAAAGGAAGTGGAAAAAATCCTGGGTAAAGCAAGGATTTTCACCTTCGGCATAGGCTCTTCCGTAAACAGATATTTACTGGATAAAATGGCAGAAATAGGGAGAGGAACAGTACAGTATCTTTTAGAGAATGAAGATATAGAAGAAGCTATTCAAAAATTTGCCAATCAGGCTGCCTTCCCTGTACTGGGTGATATTTCCCTTGAATGGGAAAATGCTTCCGTAACAGATGTTTATCCTCTTCCTGTACCTGATGTATATTTCGGGCAGATACTATGTCTTCTGGGCCGTTTCCATTCTTCCGGTTCTGCAAAAGCTATTCTCAAAGGAAGGACAGGTCAGGGAGAATTTTCTCAGGAAATTTCCATAGAATTACCGGAAAAACATGATGAAAATCGGGCCATTGAAACCATATGGGCCAGGAAACGAATCGACCATCTCCTCGGAAGACTCAGAGAATATCCGCAGGAAACCCATTCTATAAGAGATGAAGTTCTGGGACTTTCTATGAAATATCATCTTATGAGCCCTTATACATCACTCGTGGCAGTGGAAAAAGATGACAGAGAAAGAGAAAAGAAAGAAGTAATAAGAGTGGATGTTCCCCTTGTCGTGCCGGAAGGATATGATTCTTCTGTCCCGCCTGTTCCGGTGCAGATGCCTTACCCTTCATTCCAGTCTATGGCCTCTATACCTGATGATCCTCTTGATGCCGGCTATCTTGAAATGTGTGCAGGTTCCGGTATGCCTTCAACAGGACTCTCTTTTTCCTTATCAGATATATCATGCGGAGAGTGTGAACCTGAATGTATGGCACCTGAGGCACCTCCTCCGCCTGCTTCTTCAATCGTACCGGCACCGCCTCCTCCGGAGTGTTTTATGAAGACACAGAGTGTTTCAGATAATTTTATAAAATATGACAGGGAAGAACTGGAAACAGAGGTTTCTTTCGAACTTGATACAGATATTGCCTTCGAAGAAGCAGACGAAGATATAGACGAAGAGACAGAAGAAGAGCTATACGAAGATATAAAGGAAGATTTCTGCCTTAAAGAGATTTCTCTTGAGGAACCCGGTGTAATGCTATGTGAACCTTCTGAGTTGGAAGAAGATATTTCCTTTGAGAGGACTCAAAAAAGTGATATTCCTATCAGTGAAAGGCTTAATCTTACATTAAAATATCTTGCAAGAAATCAGACTGCAGAAGGTTCATGGAGTAAAGATGAAGAAATTTCAAAAAGACTGGTTTCAACATGTTTCGGAATCCTTGCTTTTATCA
>CALARM010000022.1 GCA_937888925.1 uncultured Synergistia bacterium
GTTTTTCCTGTTTTCTATAAGTATCTCCAAGAAGCAGTAAGGCTTCAATATTATCATGGTCGTCTTTTAAAATCTTTGCGACAGCTTTCATAGTGTCTGCATATTTGCCTTTATCATAATAGTCCCTGGCAAGACTTATATCATTGCCGGAAGGGGTCATTACAGGAGTCGAAGTAATCCTGGAAACAGGGGAAGGAGTTATTTCAGACGTCGGAGTAATCATAGCAACAGGAGAAGGGGTTACAGAAGGAACGGTAGATAAAAAATATTTCAATATAAAGTTACTTACCGCAATTATTGAGATTAAACCGCAGAAACAAAGAGGTATAAACAGTAAAAATATTGATTTATTAAATGGTTTCTTTCTTCCAGGCGAAGTGATTTCCATTGCAACAGTATGGCCTTTTATTTCTTCTTCATTAAATGAGGGAATTTCTGTTTTTTCCAAAATGGAATCAGGAAGAGAGACAGAAGGAGAAACTATGGTTCTTTCATCATCTTCATCAACTTCCGAATCTGTGCCCTTTAGAACCTGAAGTTTTTCCGTTACCTCTTTTCTGAGAGATTCCGGCAAAGAAAGTTTTAGCAATCTATTATAGTGCTCTACAGCTTTATCTATAAAACCTAGCTTTTCACAGCATATAGCAACATGGTAAAGAATTACGTAATTATTACTGTCATATTCAAGTGCTTTAAGATATTCAAAATTTGCATTAAAGAAATCACCGGCATGTTCGTAATTTTCTCCTTTAATAAGGTGTTCGTCTATTTTTTTACGGTTCTTCTTGCTCTCCCTTATACGAAGAAGATCTTTTTTAAAATCTTCTATTGATTGATATCTGTCGGAAATTTTAATTTCTATAGATTTATTGATTATTCCGGCAAGGTCATGTGATACAGACGGGTTTATGTCTTCTACAGGAGGAAAATTAGGCCCCACTTCTTTCGGATGAACCTTTGTCAGAAGATGATATACTGTAACACCGAGGGAATAAATATCACTTCTCTTTTCTGCTTTTCCTGCCCATTGTTCCGGAGGAGCATAACCTTCAGTATAAAGTGCATATTTTGTCGTATCGGCTCCCGGCCCTGCAAAGACCTTTGCTATACCGAAATCTATAAGTTTTACATCTCCTTCCTCTGTTACCATGATATTGTCAGGTTTAATGTCTCTGAACAATATTGGCTCTGTTCTGTTATGGAGATATTCAAGAACATCTGCTATGGACAGAGCCCATGTTAGTATCTGATCTTCGGAGAAAAAATCCTCTTTCTGAAGATTCCGGAGCAGTTTCTTAAGAGTTTCCCCTTTTACATAATCCATGACAAGGTATAATTTATTTTCTTCTATAAAGAAATCTGTTATTGCAGGTATGCAGGGATGTTCCAGTCTGGAGAGTATTTGTGCTTCAATTCGAAAACTTCTTTCGACTACAGAAGGATCGGGGCCATCTCCCGACATTTCCTTTACAGCCCTGTATTTACCTGAAAGAGCCGTATCACGGGCAAGATAAACAACACCAAAACCTCCTCCCGCAATACCTCTTATTATTAAATAACGGTTATTCAGTATCTTCCCTATTGCAGGATAAGATACAATGTCTTTAAGGCTCTTTTCACTTTTATATTCTAACTGAAGATAACCGCTTCCGTCTTCATAGAAAACATCTATTATGGCAGGAGAAGATGGTCTTTTAGATAAGGTAGCGGCATGTTTACTCATTTCTTTAAACTCCACTACGGCAGTATTATAAAGAGGATTTGATGTATCACCGGGGAGCTTTCTCAGAATAAATTTTTCTCCGCCAATCTTATCTTCAACCACATAAACAGCGTCATATTCGTCATCACTTATAGTATGTATAATATTGAATTTTTCAAATTTTTCTTTCACAGTTATTTTTCTCCTGTTATATTTTATATGAGAATGATGAAATTTGTAACTTCACTGTATGCTGATTCTCATATCTGGTTGTGACCGCTCCGGTCATGTTTCACTATATATAATTATTTTCCTACCAGTACAAAAGGAGCCCAGAAGAAAGGGTGAGAATAACTTAACTTCTTTCCTTCAAACACTTCTGTTTCCTTCATAAGAGTAATCTTTGCCTTTCTCAAAGCTTCTGCTTTTGTCATACCGGACATGAGATTTTTATAAAATATTTCCATCAATCTGGCAGTAGAGGCACTTTCAACACTCCATAAACTTACGACAACAGAAGGAGAACCGGCATACATAAAAGACCTTGTAAGGCCTATAACACCTTCCCCTGTTCTAATCTTTCCCAGACCTGTTTCACAGGCACTCAGAACTACAAGATCAGATTTTAAATTCAAATTCAGGACTTCCAGGGCTCTCAGAAAGCCGTCTTCTTCTTTATTTCCTTTAAGGGTAAAGACAAGACCTGAATACATGGGATTTTCTTCGTCTAAAAATCCATGAGTTGCGAAAAGAAGATATTTATAATCGGAAGATTTATTCTTTACATTCTCTTCAGTAGCATTAATGCCTGTGTAAACCTCTGATTTGCCTGTTTTTTTGAACATATCACATATATTTTTCACCTGTTTCTCAGTACCGGTAAGAGGAGTAAAATAATAATTATCTCCTCCCTGAAGCCTGATAAAATTATTCATGCCCGGTATAATACGAACATCGGGAATAACAGTAAAATCAGGATTTCCGAAAGCAAGAAAGGAACCGCCCGGTTTTTCTTTCTTTTCCCTTAAAGAAGGATCCAGCAATGCAGCAGACGGTATATAGGAAATATTATATTTTTCAATTAAATATTTATTTGCTGAAAAACCGGAAAAGGTAATTTTACTATCACTCTCTTTCCCCTCTTCTGTTACAAGTGCCTCAAAGGGCAGATAATAAAGTATTCCGTCTGGAACTATAAGGAGTTCACCATTGTCAGGTATGGATATCTTTTCTATAACAGGTTTAAATATTATAGAATAAAGTTCCGATAAATTCCTTCCATAACATTTAGACAGAATATTAATAAAAACACTCTCTTTGCCCTTCAATTCTTCAAAGGGTTTTCTAAAATCTTCGATTTTTTTATTCAATTCATCAGATGTTACAGGTATTTCTACAAAGGAAAAAGATTTTTTCCCTATTACCCATACATCCAGTTTATCATTCTTTATGAAATACTCAAGAATAAACTGATTGTCACTTAAAACCTTCTTCTGTAATTCATCAATGGTAAGAGGCTTTTTTATACCTGTAAGGAATGAATAGGAAGGACTCGACAGAAGTAATTCCTGCTGAAGGGATTTAAAATCCTCCCTTGTTTTAATAAGTTTTCCCTGAAGTTCTTTAAGGTATTCTTCATCAGGTTTTGCCAGGGAATTTTCCCGTATAAGAGCAGACTGAAGATAATTCATCTCTGATTGAAGTTTTTTATCTTTTTCCAGCAGTTCCGGCTTTACACCTTTTTTTATATCCACTCTGGCTCCCGTAATGGCATCAAGGAGTGATCGCGCCCTTGCCATTTCCAGATAGTAAAAAGCTTCTTTATATTTTCCCTCTTTGATTAAAAAATTAATCATATGTCTGTAATAGGGCATAAATTTTTCACTGAAGGATTCCTTAAATTCTTCAAGCCTTATTTCACCTCTTATCTTCTCAAGCTCTTCTATGGATTCCCTGTAACATTCTTCTGCCAGTGCGGCAGAACCGGTTTTTTCATAAATAGAACCGAGATTCTGAAGTGTTTTTACCATACCGAAAGGGTTACCGGCAGATTTATAGAAATCCAGACACTCTTTATAGACTTTTATAGAATCATCTGTACGTCCATGCTTATCATAAAGTAATGCCACATTAAAGAGTCCATCTATTCTTCCGCCGTTGTCACCTGCCTCTTTTGCGATAACCATAACCTTATCATATATACCGAGAGCTCCTTCGTCATCGCCTTTAAGGATACTGGTTCTGGCAATTTCACGTAAAGCTTTATATTCCTTAACAGTATCTCCCATGTCTTTAACCAATTTTCTTGCTTCCCTGTATTTTGAAAGACCTTCTTCATAATAACCATATTCCTGACATATATCACCGGTTCTCATTAAAAGCTCATAACTTATGGAAGGAGAATTTTTTGCTATATTCAAAGCTTCCTGAAGTTTTTGCAGACCAGTTTCTTTATCGCCGGATTTAATATAATCTTCACCTGTTTTACATAGAAGAAGGCCTATATTCTCTGTATCATTTAATTCAATAAACATTGACAGACTGTCTGTATAATATTTTAACGAATCAGAGTAGAGTCCGAGTTCACTGTAAATATCTCCTGTATGAGATAAAGCTGTGGCCATGCCCTTTTTATCAGACATTTCTTCATATAATGCCAGGGCACCTGTACAGGATTTTAAAGATTCTTCATAAAGCCTGAGTGTAAGATAAACCTGACTTTTATTTATTAATGAAAAAGCTTCCCTGTCTTTTTTTGACAATTTCTTGAAAATCTCACAGCCATTACTGTAAGAGGAAAGAGAATTTTCATAAAGACAGAGAGAAAAATATACGTCTCCCATGTTCAAATAACACTCACCGGCTCCGTTAAGATCTCCTGCGGAAAGATATATGGAAAGGGCTTTTTCGTATTCTTCCCTGGCTGCATCAAATCTGTAATGTTTATAGGCTTCAAGGCCGGCATTCATGTGTACCAAAGGTTCGTCTGATGCCAGCAAAGGAAAAGTAAATATAAATATGATTACTATAACAGCTCTTATCATAATAACATGTCACCTCTCGTGAAAAATCTCTTTACTTAAAGAGTATAGCAGCCATAACGTATTAATTCAATATTGAGAGTGTTTTTTTTATGACAGTAATGTTTCTACTTCTTTAGATTGAAGTAAAATATTCAAATTAATATAATTTTATGGTAAAATAGTAATTAAATAAATTAAATGTTTCAGGAGGTTAAATTATGTCAAAAAAAATCATTATAATTCTTATGGTTTTTATAGCAGGAATGGTTTATGTCTTACCTGCAAAAGCTGAAAGTGCAGATGATTGGATTAAATACGGAAATCAGCTTTATTCTCAGGGAAAATATGCGGAAGCTATTAAATATTATGATGCGGCTATAGGTGTGGATGCAAATAATATAAGAGCATGGGCAAATAAAGGCAATGCACTGTATGCCATGGGACGATATAATGAAGCACTGACCTGTTATGATAAAGTTTTAACCATAGACCCCGGAAATCAAACTGCCCAGTCATATAAAAGTAAAATTCAGCAGGGACAGCAACAGGGACAACAACAGGGACAGCAACAGGGACAGCAACAGGAACAGCAACAGGGAGCAGACAATATAATCGAAGCAAGCAGAGTAGGCCCCTTTCAACTGGGTGGAGTATCTATTGAACAGGTAAAAAATGCTCTTGGAAATCCGGCAAAGATTGAAGACAATAAGAATGCCTCATCTGTAGTCTGTTATTACACAGGTCAGGGTCTCATATTATATTTCAGCGGCGGCCAGGTTCTGAACAATGTTATAACAACAAGTCCCTCATATCAGACAAGAAAAAACATTAGAGTAGGCTCAAGGATTGAAGATGTAAGAAAAGCCTATGAAGGCACAGAGGTTTTATTAAGTGAAACTACCCAGTATAATTATTTAAAAACTGTACTTCCTTCTACCTTTGGAGTATATTTAAGCTATGACGGTATAAAATTTATTTTCGGCCAGGGATACAGTGTAATAGGGATTGAAATAGGAAATTAAAAAAATTTTTTAAAAATTGTAAGCTAGGGACTATTTTTTTTTTTTAAATGTGCTATAATAGCAAAGTTGAGTTGTTTATGAGAAAGTCTCCTTACCGGAAGGTTCCTGAAATTATAAAACTTCACGGTTATGACGAGCTTCGATATAAATAGCCGGAAGTATTATAATATCCAGTTAAATCTGGAGGAAGGAGCCATTATTTATGGCAAAAAATATTTATGTAGGAAATCTGTCTTATGATACAGATGAAAGCACACTGGAGAAATTATTCTCAGAATTCGGAGCAGTAGATTCCATAAGATTAATCGTTGACAGAGACACAGGCCGTTCAAAAGGTTTCGCTTTTGTAGAAATGGGAACAGATGAAGAAGGTAATTCTGCAATATCAACTCTTAATGAAAAAGAAGTTGACGGAAGACGTCTTATAGTAAACGAAGCAAGAGAAAGACAGGGCGGCGGAAGAAAAACCGGCGGTAACGGCGGCGGAAGAAATTTCAGAGGCGGCGGCGGCGGCGGCAGTCGTTTTAACAGAGACGATAGAAGATATTAATATTTATTAATATATAAATAAAAAGATGAGATTGTTAAAATCTCGTCTTTTTATTTATATAAGCTTTAACATTAAATTTAGATTTACACCCGTTATAACTCATATAGCGGACCTTCCCGAAAACATCTCTTTCCCCCCAGGCTCTGTCATGAAGTCCTCCTATTGCCCAGGCAATACCTGTATATCCGTTTGCATCCCTTCCGTCCAGTTCATATTTATCATTCAAATAAATAGCTGTTTCAAGAGCTTCTTCCGGAGAAGCTGTCCATTCCAGGATCTTTTTTGCCCAGTACATCCTCATATAGCCATGCATTTTTCCTTTTTCTACCATTTCTCTTTGAGCAGCATTCCAGAGTTCATCATGAGTATTTCCCGATTCAAATTCTTCACGGGAATATATATAATCTCTCCTATCATGCCTGTGTTCATTCAGTGTTTTTCTTGCCCATTCGGGAAAAGAGTCAAAGGAATCATAATGTTCCGTATAAAAGCAGAAATTATCAGACAGTTCCCGCCTTACAATAAGTTCTTCCAGAAAAGAGCCGGAACTTTTTAAATCAGAGGCAATTCTATAGACATCAAGAGCCATTTTCTGGGAAGAGATCTGACCGAAATGAAGATAGGGAGACATATTAGAAAGTCCGTCTTCAGTCGGATCATTTCTATCTTCAGAATAACGTGACAATTTTTCCGTAAGGAAATTATTAAACAGTTTATGTGCTTCTTTTTCTCCCGACCTGTCAGATTCTCGGAAAGGGCCATAAAAGTTTTTCATGATAACAGGCCAGTCATTTTCTATCATACTTCCAGGAAAAGGATGTTTCTCTAATTCCGGAAATTCATCTAAAAATTCCGGTAACAATTTATAAATCTTTGGCCTTATAGTATAAGCACCAAATTCTCTTTTTCCCGAAGCAATCCAGCAGGGAACAATATTTCTTCCGTCTACTTCATAAACAGGAATATTAATTCTACATAATACAGATTTTTTCCAATCTTTCTTGATCCTCAGAGGATCAAAATCAGTTACAAGAGTGCCTGTATTAAAATTTCTTATAAAGTCAGGGATCTCTTCTTCCGGTTTACCTGAAAGTAAATAAAAAGGAATATTTTTCTTTAAAAGAGTTTTTTCTACTTCCATAAGGCCTTTAAGCATAAAAAGATAGGCCCGTGAGGGAGCATGAAGAAAATCAGGAACAAGACAGAACACCACATAAAGAGGACTTTTTTTATTCAGAGCAAGAGACTGAGCATATAAAACAGGCCAGCTATGGCTCACACGCTGTTCACGGCTCATCCAGTAAAGAACAGGTCTGTTATC
>CALARM010000023.1 GCA_937888925.1 uncultured Synergistia bacterium
ATAATACTCTGAGCCAGTTTCCGCCAATAATTTTTTCAATATCTTTATAACTGTGTCCTCTTTTATTTAACAATTTTGTTATAGAAGGCAAAAAAGAAGGGCCTGATAATCCGGAAGGATAATTATCTGTTCCATGAAAATCAGATCCGAGTCCTACAGAGTCGTAAGAACCGGTTAAATTAACAATATATTCTATATGATCTACAACATGCTCTACCGTTACAGGATTTTCTCCAAGGAATTCAGGCACAAAGGTTATACCTGTAACACCACCATGTTCTGTTATAGCAATTATCTGTTCATCCTTCAAATTTCTCGGATGATTACAGAGGGAATAGCAATTGGAATGGGAAGCTATAACAGGTTTACTGCTCAATTTCATTACATCCCAGAACCCCCGCTCCGCCATATGGGAAATATCTACTATCATGCCAAGATTGTTCATCTTATTTACCACTTCTGATCCGAAATTTGTGAGGCCTCCCGGATTATTACCGACTGAGACACCATCAGCAAGTAAATTTCTATTACTCCACGTAAGAGTCATGGCTCTCACACCGAATCTGTAATAAACATCTAACATAAATAATTTCCCGGTAAGTGCTTCTCCTCCTTCTATGGAAAGAAGACATCCGCATCTGCCATTTTCTAAATTTCCAAGATCATTTACTGATAATATCTGTAAAACTTCACTGTTAAGTTCTTTCCATTTATAAAACTCTTCTATCATTTCAAGGGTAAAAGGGATAACAGAATGGGGAATTAATTCTCCCGGTGTATAGAGGGCAAAAACCTGCAGATTTACTCCTCCCGAAAGTAAAGGTTTTATATCCAGCACAGACGGGTCTTCTCTCAGGGCTTTACAGAGAGTATCTGCATGGAAATCCACAACAGTGGCGTTCATATGAAATTTTATAGCTTCATCTGTCATAAAAAATCTCCTTTATTTATAGCATAATGCGTGATGCGTGATGCGTGATGCCCAGGAATATAACCCATTACGCATTACGCATCACGACCCTATTGAACCAATTCTTCCAGAGGTAACACCGTAAAACCTGCTTTAATTCCTGTCTCTTTTTCATCATTATCAAAAACAATAAAAAGCAGGTTTTTACTGTTTTTATCTTTTACAATGGTAATACCTTCAGGTTTTACGCCTTCCCATTCATAAACAGGCCCTTCCGGCAGGTCCACGCCATAAGTTTCAGGATCATCTACTCCTGCAATCCAGAGCGCTCCTCCCCTGCCTCCTTCTTCTTCGTAACTGGTTAAAATAAAAAACATTTTAATATCGTGATAATATTCTATAGAAGAAATAGCTTCTTTTTTTCTATTTTCCGTACGGGGAAGAAAGGTAAACCAGAGACTCGGTGTTTGAACTTCACCTCTGCTTATATCTTTAATATTCAATCGCCACACACCTGACTGATTGGTAAAGATAGGTTCCCGAAGACCTGTAAAGAGAAATTCGTTATATACTCCTTTATGATGGGCAAGACCTTCAATATTTATTTCCCTGCCGTTCATAATTCTGTTAAAGGAATCGTAAATGATATTACTGCCATGTTCGGGAACAGAATTAACAGTATAATTATCTCCTGAAAAGCTGATTTTAAACAGACCTCTTTTATTTTCATCACCGTAGGAATGAGACAGAAGAGCGTAAAACCCTCCCGGTTCGCCGGATGTAGTTATGGCTTCAAAATCTCTGATCTCTTTTCCCACATCTATCGGAAATTTACCTGTTATATTTCCGTTTATATCGGAAATATAAAAATACATAAGATTTTTTTCTTCAGGTTTGTCATTCAATATGATTAATTTATCACCATGGGCGGACACTGCCGACGGTTCAAAAAAAACACCGTCTCCTTTAAGAGAAGGAGGAATGTTAAATTCCTTCACATCAAAAAAATTAGACGCAAAAACAACTACTGTAGTAACGGACAGAATAACAATAGCTGTAAGTATGAATAAAAGAATAATATTTGTTTTTTCCATATTTTATAACCTCTTTAAAATCGTGATGCGTAATGCGTAATGCGTAATGTTTTCACCGGGTACCCCCTACTGCTCACTGCTCACTGCTCACTGCTCTACCTGCTTCCTTCCTTGCTTCCAGGGCATCAGCATCATCCGGGTCCAGTTCAAGAGCTTTATCAAAACACTGAACGGCTTCTTTATATTTCTTTTCTTCTGCCAGCAGAAGCCCTTTGTTATAAAAGGCATTGAAATATTTTTCATCAAGTTTCAGAGCCATATCATAACATTTTTCAGCTTCTTTATATTTTTTCTGGTAAGCCATTAAAAGTCCTTTATTATTCCATGTAACAGGATCTTTACTGTCAATAGCTATTGCTTTATCATAACACAGAAGAGCTTTTTTATAGTCTTTCTTTCCTGCAAGAGCAAGGCCTGTACCGTTCAGACCATAGGTGTTTTCAGGGTCAATCCCCAGGGCTTCGCTATAACATTCTACAGCTTTATCGTATTGTTCCTCTTCACAGAAAAGATCGCCTTTATAATTCCAGGAATCCAGATTTTCCGGGTCAATATTTATCGCTTTATCATAATATTCCATAGCCATGTCATATTCTTTTTTTTCTAAAAAAACATAGCCTTTACCGTTCAGTGCATAAATATTCCTTCCGTCAATCTCCAGTGCTCTGTCATAACATTCTATAGATTTATCATAGTCTTCTTTATCCAGATAAACATCACCTTTATTATTCCAGGCAAAAATATTATCTTTTTCAAATTCCAGTACCTTATCATAACACTCTATGGCTTCATCATATTTTTCCATTTCTGCCAGTGTATCGCCTTTACTGTTTAAAGCATATATATCATCGGGCTCAATGGCCAGTACTTTATCATAACATTCTATGGCTTTATCATAAGCTTCCATCTCACAGAGACAATCTCCGCGGCCATTCCATGCATCGCTGTTTTTATCATCCAGTGCCAGTGCTTTATCATAACATTCTATGGCCTTATCATATTCTTCCTGTTCATAGAGGGTATCACCGAGGCCGGTCCATCCGTCTATATTTTCCGGGTCAAGTTTTATTACTTTATTGTAACATTTGAGTGTCTTATCATATACTTCCTGTTCATATAAAGCAAAGGCCTTGCCGAGCCATGCCTCTACATTTTCACGATCCATTTTTATTGCCGTATCAAAAGCCTTTACCGCTTCATCATATTTTTCATCTTCAATCAGTTCTTCCCCTTTTTGAATAAAATCTTCAACAGTTTTTGCCATAATAATTCTCCTTT
>CALARM010000024.1 GCA_937888925.1 uncultured Synergistia bacterium
CAATCTGCAGAGGAGTGTTAAATAATCTTTTAACTGTCTTGTTATGAGGAAGTTTTCCCTTACATATTCTTTACCTCTTATTCCCATTTTTCTGGCAAGTTCCGGCTGGTTTAATAACAATAAAATTTTCTCTGCAAATTCTTCCGTATTATTTACCAGAAAACCGTTTATCTCATCTACTACCTGTATTGAGAGCCCGTTTACATTGCTTGCTAAAACAGGCTTTTCCTTCCACAGACCTTCAGTTACTACTATGCCAAAATTTTCTTTTGTGGATTTTTTTATAATTACACTTGCAGCCCTCTGGAAGGCATTGCTTTCAATGCTTCCCACTCCGTTCATATTTGAAAGGAAGTGTATATTGTAATCTTCACCTGCATGACGCACTGTTTTTTCGTAATATTTCCAGGAATCCGGATCATTACTGCTTATAAATGTAATCAATACAAGCTGTACATCAGGTATTTGCTCTTTTACAATACGATAGGCATCTATTATTCCTACAGGGTCTCTTGATGGATGGAAGCTTGCAAGCTGCAGAATAACAGGCCTGTCGGGATTTACTCCGTGTTTCTGCACTATTTTTTTATATTCTTCCTGAGAAAGTATACTGTTTTTTAAGTTTAAAGGATCTATTGTAGGAGGACTTATGGCGAAATTTTTAAATTTTATATCACCATTCATAAATTGTTTCATAGGAAATATGGAACCGTCAAATTTCTTTATTAGAGGAGATAGAAATGTCCAGGTATCAGGATCGGGAGAACTTATATCCAGGTCACACCGCCATATCCATCTGGCAGAGAATTTTTCTTTGAAATTTATCATGCCAACAGGATCAGATGTGTGAATTATTATATAATCATATTTATCCTCGATATTTGCTATATGTTCCTCACAGAATTCCATATATTTATGCTGCATTTCAGGTGTAATTTCAACCTTATTGGATTTCAACCCGTTACATATATCATCTGTTATTTTAACAATTTTCTCATTTCCCTGTATGGCAAACCAGTCTACTTCAAGTCCAATGTCTCTCATAAGAGGTACAATAGTGAACAGTATTTCAGCAACACCTCCGCCGAAGGCAGAAGGATTTATATGAAGAATCCTTGAACCTGAAAGTTTCCGGGCAAGATCTTTTATTTCCTGAATTTTTCTTTCTCCTGCAGTTGAAATGTAATTATCTAGAGATTTTTTCCCTACCTCTATTGGGGAAAGCATTTTCTATCTTCACTCCTTTTTCTGTTCCTGTAAACACCATAACTTAACACTTGACAGTTTTAATATTCGAAATATTCGACTCAATTTTATTTTATCCTTCCTGAAATAGTGAAAATCAGTTGTGAGTGATCCGGAAAGCCGGATATTCAGGAATGAATTAGGAATGAAAATTAAATAAATGTCTCAAATATATTAAATCGTGGCGCGTGACGCGAGGAAAGAGACTATTAATAATGTTCCATTCCTTACTGAATAATTTCTGCCGGGATGTTACAATTTTTTACACGTTAAAAAATTTTCGTAATATTTTTAAATTATAATTCAAGGGTATAGGAATTTTCATTTTTAGTGGTGTAAAATAAGCTTTAGATGAAAATTATGTAGAAGCAATTTATCTAAATAATTTACTTCATAAAGTAAGAAAGAGTGAGAACACATATCTATTATTTATGCTCTCAACAGTAAAAGGAATCTTTATATTTATGTCGAATGTCAAAAAAAATTAGGAGGTAATTATAATGTTTTATCGTTTTATCGTTTTTTTGATTTTATTTTCTCTATTATTTTCCGTAAGTCCGGTTCTGGCCGGCACAAATCCGGATCTGGAAGAAGGTATGAAGGCTTATTATAAAAAAGACTGGGAAACAGCCAAAGGATGCTTTGAAAAAGCTCTGGTTGCAGAACCTTTAAACAGTCTTATCCTTTCTTATTATTTTGCATGTTTTTTACAGACTGATACTGTAGCCCTGATAGTTAAAAAGGTAGAAGAAGAATCTATCAGAAAACCGGGTGATACAGCAATTTTAGTGAAACTGGGATTTGCCTATTATGCTATAGGCAGAATTGATGTTAAGATGCAGGATGAAGCCAAAGATTTATTTAAAGATATACTTACATCTGATCCTTCCAATGCAACAGTTCATACAGGCATGGGATTACTATATGATTATAAAAGAATGTCTCCCAGGGCCAAAGCAGAATATGAAAAATCACTTAAAATAAACCCTGCTGATATTATAGCTCTTGAGCATATGGGTTTAATTGTGAAACTGGATGAAGGAAATCCTGAAGGAAGTATCGCTTATTTTAAGAAGATTCTGAATATACTTCCTGATTATCCTGATGCCAATTTTTATATAGGTTCAACCTATTACGGTCTTGGTAAATATGATGACGCTTTACCTTATTTAAATAAGACGACTGAACTTGATCCTCTTGGTGTCAGTAAAGGATATTTTTCTTCTATTCTTACAGGTGATATTTATATGAAGGAGAAAAAATATCAGGATGCCATATCCTGTTATGAAAAAGCTTTAGCTATAAAGCCAAACAGCACTGCTGCTCAGGTTAAACTGGAAAAAGCCAGGAAATCTTTTGACAGTGAGCAGTGATTACAGTTATCAGTGACCAGTGACCAGTAACCAGTGGCGAAACAATAACATTGTTTTATAGTGTAATGGTTATAAATAAATATTAACTGGTAACTGATAACTGATAACTGATAACTGGTAACTGATAACTGGTCACTGGTCACTGGTCACTGATATTGACTGGTCACTGAACAAGGAGAAGTATAACATGACAGAACGTTCTGATCCTGAAGGTGAAATAGAATCTCTTGAGACAGAACAATTTTCCTGTGCTCTTAAATATATAGTAGACGGTATACTTAATCCTGCAGGGGCAAGATATTTTTTTCTGGAATTGAATAAAATCGCCCAGATGAAAGGAGAATTCCTGAAAGATGGTATCCTGAGCTTTCAGGCAATAGATATATTAAAAAAGCGTCTTAACAGTAGTGAAAAGCTTTTAGATACTTTAAAATATGGCAGACGCTCTCCTTCTACATCCCTCAGAAAAGAAGATATTCTTGACAGAGAACAGAACAGGATTGTAGGACAGATCATTTATGAGCTTTCCGAAAAAAATATTTCCTATGAAGATGCTCTGGCTGTCATTCAGGAACAGTACAGAGTTGTTGTATATAAAGGAAAATGTCATGATGCATGGTCCGGCCAGATTTCTCCCTCTCATAGAGATGAAATATTAGAGAAG
>CALARM010000025.1 GCA_937888925.1 uncultured Synergistia bacterium
ATAACACTTCTGAACTGTGCTATATATTCTTTTGTATCCAGACCTATTTTTGCCACAGTAATTCCTCCTTAAAAATGAGCTTTAAAAATTTTCGTTAGAAAGTAAACTTTTCCTGCTTGCTTTTATAGTTGATTTTTAATTCTCATAACCTGTAAGGGAGAAATGCTTATGACCGGTCATTGTCTGTTCAACCATAAACTGTTCAGGATTTTATTTGCTTATTCTTTTATGTTATAATTATTTTACTATTTTTTATAATGCTGTTTCTGTACTGTATTTAACGTTAAATAAGAATAGTTTTTAGAAAGTGAGGGCCATTGTGAAAATTAAAGAAAAAATATATATCCATATCCCCATGCACATAGTGTGGAATTTTTTAAACAGGGAAGAAGAAATAAAAAAATGGTGGTCTGTTGAATTTAAAGAAAAAGCCATTGTAGATGATAAATCAGGTTATTCAGGCCATATAATTAGTATGGAAAAAGGAAGAAATATTTCTTTTTCATGGACATGTGCCGTATGGCCATGTGATACGACAGTTACTCTGAACACTTATCCCGAACCTGCAGGAACCATTCTGGAAATAACTCATGAAGGGTGGGAAATTTTTCCGGAGAAAGAAAGAGAAGAAGCCATGGCATACAGTGAAAAATACTGGCACGAGGTAATGAAGAATTTGAAAACTCTTGCAGAAGGAAGGTCAATGGCTTGAATGTATTAAACCTTCTTATCAGGTTTGCATTACGTGAAGATATTAAATCTATTTCTTTTTTATCGAAACTTGCTCTTTCTACATGGCATATTATTGCCGAACCGGAACTGGAGGAAGAGATTAATAATTTTTATATGTCTCAGATAGATTGTAAATTAATACTGGTTGCAGAAATGAATAATAACATTATCGGCTATTCTGCATTTATAGATGGAAGACTTTCAGATAAAATTGAAGAAGGCAGATTACATATAACCAATACTGTTGTTCATCCTGATTTCAGACGTAAAGGTATTGCCGAGAATATCAGAAAAAAGGTTATTACTACAGGTATTGAAAGGAATATTAAAAGAATTACAACCAATCATCATCCATCAAATACAGCTATAATAAATTTAAGCAAAAAACTCGGCTTCAAGGAATATAAAGAACGTACCGTAGATGATTCCTGTAAAAATGATATATTTATGGAATTATGGTTGCCATTATGATAAGGGACTGTAAAAAAATAACCTGTATTATCATCTCGTTACTCATCACGCATCACGAATTACGATAATGTAGTTATTTCCTGACAACCCCTGACCATAATCTCTGTTATTTTTTACAATATTCTTCCCACCCATCAGGACTCTTATTGAATGAGAGTATAAATTCTGTAATTAATTTAACCGTATTTTCAATATCAACATAATCTACCATTTCCACAGGAGTATGATAATATCTTGTAGGAATGGTTATAACACAGGCGAGTGCACCTGTTTTTACTACAGTGAAAAGATCGGTATTGTTTGATGTATTATCAGGATATAACTGATATGGTATGGAATGTTCTTCTGCTATTTCCATAAGTCTGTGACTTATAAATCTGTTGTTACAGAGACCACGGCTGATTACAGGACCTTTTCTCATGGATATATCAGGCTTTTTTGTTTTGTCTGTGCCGGGATAATCGGAAGCCAGCTCAATATCTACGATTATTGCTATATCAGGCTTTAATTCCTCTGATTTAAGTTTTGCTCCCAGGGAATTTACCTCTTCCTGTACAGATGTTACGGCAAAAACACATGGTTTGAATTCTTTGTCAGACAGTTCTCTCAGAACCTCTGCAATGGCAAAACAGCCTGTTCTGTCATCAAGACCGGGGGACACAAGACAGTTATTCCCAATTTCAAAGGGATTGCTTTTTATTGACACATAATCCCCTACTCTGACTTTTTCTTTTACTTCTTCCGGAGAAGATGCTCCGATATCTACAAAGAGTTTATTTAAGGTCAGTTTATTCCCTTCGTCTTTATTATAAAGTTCTTCAGGGAATGTTATAATACCGGGTATATCTCCATGTTTTAATGTCATAATAGAAACTTCTCTTGTAAGAAGTGATGCAGGATAGTTATAACCAAGGGTCTTGAGATAGATGAAGCCGTTGTCATCTATATAATTTACCATAAGTCCTATCTGATCCATATGGGCTATGAGCATAATCTTCGGATAACCTTCTCCGTTTAATTTTGCTATACCATTATAATAATTATCAGTAGAAACTTCATCGGAAAAATTTTTCACATAATTCTTCCAAACATTCTGTGCGGGAAGTTCATAGCCGGGAAGTCCCGGGGTTTTAAGAAGTTCTTTTAAGAATTCCTTTGCTTTTGTGTCTATCATAAAAAAATGCACCTTTCTTTGATATGTAACGCGTAACGCGTGACGGGAGGATGTATTACCGGCGTAAGTATACGCAATCTATATTTAATTCTCATAAAGTGAGGAAAATAAACATAATATACCAATGTCCGGACCGGTAATTTATTATATCATAAAGATTATATTATATATCAGTGATTTTAATTACAGGAACAGATAGATTTCGAGAAATATTTGACTAATTTTCTATTTTCGATTAAGATATTTCTATATCTAAATCTAATGTTATACAGTTTACGCGTCACGCGTCACGCGTCACGCGTCATGCTCCTGAGGCAGGTAATAAAATGATTGACTTGATGCCGGGAACTTTATTGAACAACACCTATACGGTAATAAAACTGCTTGGCAAAGGCGGAATGGGAACTGTTTATCTCGTAGAAGAAGCAGGACGTCCTCAGAACAGATATGCCATCAAGGAACTTATTTCCAACTTGAATGATCCTGAACAGGAACAGATAGCCTTTCAGACTTTTCAGACGGAAATAGCATTTTTAGGGCAATTAAATCATCCCCAGTTGCCGAAATTTTATGGCACCTTTACACACTGGAACAGAAACTATCTTATCATGGAATTTGTTGAAGGAGAAAGTCTTGAGAGTATAATACAGAAGAAAAAAGGTCCTCTTCCTGTTGATGATGTTATCTACTGGGGGATAGAAATAGCAAAAGCACTGGATTATCTTCATACTCAGAGTTCAGGCCCTATAGTTTATCGTGATTTGAAACCGGCCAATATAATAATCAGTCCTTCCGGTTCTGCCAGAATTGTAGATTTCGGAATTGCCAGAAGATATGATCCTTCCAAAATGACAGACACTCTCAGATTTGGAACGCCCGGTTATGCAGCTCCCGAACAGTTTAAGTCTGCCAGGCTGGGACAGTCAACACCTAAATCTGACATATATGCCCTGGGAGTCATACTCTTCCAATTACTTACAGGTTATGACC
The DNA here is from genome assembly GCA_937888925.1 of uncultured Synergistia bacterium. Next base: position 3,368 of record CALARM010000025.1, read on the forward strand.
CTACTATTACACCTTTTCATTTTCCACCTCCAAGACACCTTAATCCGCAGATAACACCGGAGCTTGAAAAAATAATAAATAAAGCACTTCAGAAAAAAGCTGATGACAGGTATGAACATATGGCAGCTTTCAGAGATACTCTGTCCATGTACAGCAGAGGCATCTACAACCAGTCTGTCTCTCCTCCTGCTGTCAGAGGGCCTTATGGCCAGTCTTTCTCTCCTCCTTCTGTAAGAGAAGAAGGAAGTGACTATATGAGTAAAAGAGAAAGGGATATAAGTGCTCTCATAAGACAGGATGTCCCGCCTCTTAAATTATCAACGAAGGCTGTCACGGCTACTGGTATGTCTATTTTTACCTTTTGTGCTATCTCCGGACTTACGTTGCTTTCTACTGTATCTGCCTTCGGTCATTTGTTTGCCGAACATATTCCTATTATTATCCTTGTAGGATTAATACCGGCACTGATAATTTTACTGGTAGTTCTCTTTTCCGATTTTAGATTTTATTAGGGGTGAACAAAATATGACGTGTCAAAAATGCGGATTTCAGAACAGCGATGCTGTTAGATTCTGTATTGAATGTGGAAGCCCACTGGAATATGATAGCTCTGATTTTTATGATACAGATGGGAAATCAGGTTATCCGGAGGAGGCAGGCTATCCCGAACAGGCAAGTTATCCTGAACGTGCAGGTTATCCCGAACAGACAGGTTATCCTGAACGTGCAGGCTATCCCGAACAGACAGGTTATCCCGAATGCGCAGGCTATCCCGAACAGGCAGGTTATCCTGAAAGAGGTACCTTCAGGAGTGGTGGGACATCTCAGTATGGTATTGTCTGCAATACATATCTTCCCTCGGGAAATGATCCGAAACTTCTAAATATGGCAAGGGAAGGATGGAACTGGGGTGCTTTTATGTTTACCTGGATATGGCTTGTCTGTCATAATATGGTTCCTTTTGGAATAGGTCTTTTACTGGCTTCATTTTTTTTCGGTCCTCTGAGCCTGATTGCTTCTTTTTACCTGGGAGCAAAAGGAAATGAACTGGCATGGACCTATAAAACTTTCAGGAATTTGCAACATTTCGAAGAGACAGAAAGGGCGTGGAACAGATGGGGGCTTGGTCTGTTTCTTGTAAGCATGGGAGGAGCCTTTCTTTTTATTATTCTGGCTATACTTGCAGGAGGACATTAAGACAGTGAGCAGTGACCAGTGACCAGTGAACAAAAGGTTGTACAGGTAATAAACTGGTAACTGATAACTGGTCACTGATATAGACTGGTAACTAATTTTAAGGAGGTTAAACATATGAAAAAATTTTCTCTCTGTTTTCTTTTATTATTCTTAATAGCTTTTTTGCCCGGATGCAGTAAAACTGCAGATATGACTCAACCGTTACAGACAGGAGAAGAGGAAAAATTATCTTTTATTCCCGGTGAAATGGTGGTAGATTTCAGGGATAATGTTACTGAAACTGAAATTTTGAATTTCAGAAAAAAATATGATTTAGGTGAATTAACTCTTAACAGTAAATATTCAGATGATGAAAAACTTATGACGGTAAAGGTAGAAGACAATGAAATAGGAGAACTTGCAGAGAAACTTTCACAGGACCCACTGGTGGAATATGCAGAACCTGATTATATTTATTATGCTTACAGTGCTGTTCCGAATGATCCTCTTTATAAATACCAGTGGCATATGGATCAGATAAAGGTAAGGGATGCATGGGATATAAACACAGGTGAAGACGTTATTGTAGCAGTTATAGATACAGGTGTGGCCTATCTGAATTATGATAGATTTCACAGAGCGGAAGACCTGGAAAATACAGGTTTTACAGAAGGTTATGATTTTATAAACGACAGAACCCAGGCATGTGATGATAACTGTCATGGAACTCATGTGGCAGGCACTATTGCACAGACCACCTATAACGGTAAAGGTGTCACAGGTATTGCCTATAATTGTAAAATAATGCCCCTTAAAGTACTCAGTGCCCAGGGTTTCGGAAGCCTTGCAGATATTGCCGATGCTGTAAGATATGCAGCAGATCATGGTGCAAAGGTTATCAATATGAGCCTCGGAGGGCCTTTCAGCAGTAAGATTCTCGGCTCAGCATGCACCTATGCCTATAAAAAAGGTGTTACTATAGTGTGCGCTTCTGGTAACAGCAGTTCAACCCGTATAGGATACCCTGCTGCATATCCTGAATGTATTGCCGTATCTGCCGTAAGATATGATAAGGAAATTACCTTTTATTCCAATAAAGGTAAAAATATTGACATAGCGGCACCGGGAGGAGATCTCAGAGTCGATCAGAACGGTGACGGTAAAAAGGACGGAGTCCTTCAGAATACTATCGGAAGAATGAACCCTTCTACTGATGATTATTATCTCTTCCAGGGTACGTCTATGGCATCTCCTCATGTGGCAGGAGTGGCGGCAATGATTGAATCCCTCGGTGTTACCAATCCTGAAGCAGTGGAACAGATACTTAAAGACTCGGCTAATAAAAATGTCCCAAAAGATCTGGATACCGGTTACGGTGCAGGTATTGTAGATGCCAGAAGTGCAGTTATGCATGCAGGACTGCTCAGAGGATTTGTAAAACTTCTCTTCGGTCTCTTCCTTCTGACAGGTTTATTCTATGTATTTCAGAATAAATACAATGTAAAGGCTGTTCCTTCATCTCCTCTGTTCTTTATGGGAAATATTACAGGCTCAAGCGGACTCTTTTTCCTTCCTTTCTTCGGCATAGCAGTTCCTTTATATAAGCAGATAATATGTTCGGGATTTCCTCAGTGGGAAATAGCATTCTTCGGAGCATCATACCATATGACACCAATTTTCTACAGTGCTCTTGTCCCTTTAATTTTAACTCTTCTTCTGGGAAGACTTCCTGTGGTTAATAAATTAATCATCGGATTTAATGCAGGTGTGGCAGGACATCTTCTCTATGCGGCACTGAGCAATGATGCCACAATGATCTGGATTCCGCCGGTACTTGATAAAATATGGCTTCTCGTTAATTGTGGATTATGCCTCTTTATGGCATGGTTTGTTGTAATTCTCTCAAATAAACAGAAGATTAAAGAAAGTAAAGAATCCTGAAGTTAATGTAAAAATAATGGTCAGTGAAAACTGGCCATTATTTTTAACAGGAAGGTGATAAAAGATGAATCAGTTTCAGGAAAATGCTCTTAAAAGAGTCTATTTTAACGTCGTTGTTATATGGGTGGTATTTCTCGTAAGTATATTTTTATACGGTATTCTCGTATATGTATGGGAGAAAAAACTCTCTCCTTTACCACCAATCGAGAGCATTAAACAGGATATGAAAAATACGTTTGTTGTAAGTTTTGCCTTTTTAAGCATCTCTCAGATGTTTTTCTGTGCTTTTCTCCAGAAAATGCTGTCAAATACGGAAAGTATTGCACAAAAAATAAAAGCCGCTCCTGACACTGTTACAATAGGAGGGGATTTAATGGGTTCTTTTGTTATTAATCTTGCTTTCAGAGAATCTATTGCTATATATGGATTGGGTCTCTATATAATTTTTCATTCAGTCGATCTGTTTTATTATTTTGCAATACCGTCCTTTTTTCTGATCCTGCTCGTTTATCCTTCTTTTAATTCCTGGAAAGAACAGGCAGATCTGGTTCTTCGTCATATGCCTGAAGCCAGGATTTCGGAGTGAAGAGTGAAGAGTGAGTAGGGGCGTTTTATTAAACGCCCTGATCTGAAATACGCATTACCTATCATGCGTCACGCATTACGCATCATGACTTTATCTTCCCCAGAGCCTTCCTTGCGGCATCTCTTAATTCAACCGATTCTGTTGGATCATTACCTGTATCTTCGAGAGGTTTTATTCCATCGGCATTGCCTGTTTCCCCAAGAGCCTCTGCTGCAGCTACCTGAAGCCTTATACCTGCGCCTCCGTACCCTTTCATTGTTTCAACCAGCATTTTAACTGACGACGGCTCACCAATCTCTCCGAGTGCTTCCAGGATTTTTATGCGAATCTCTTCTACTTCATAATTATAAAAAAGCTTAATAAGAGGTTCTGCAGCTTCTCTGTCCCTTATTTTCCCAAGAGCTTTTATGGCGCAGATTTTGGCCTCACTTCTGCCATACTCAAGTAATTCTATGAGAGGCTTTACTGCCGGTTGTCCCATATTTGCCAGAGCATCAGAGGCGAAATCACTGTGTTCATAAGCAGAAATTCTGTTCCGAACAAAGTCAATGAGAGGTTTAACTGCATCAATATCTCCGGCTTCTCCTATGGATCTTACATCCTGTTCCCATATTGCCGTGTCATTATGGCCAGAAAGACTCTTTATGCAGTTCTTTACCATCTCTTTTAACAGTGTTTCCGCACTGCTCCTGACCTCAACGTCACTGTCTTTTACTGAATTTTTAACGGCTTTTACTGCAACAGGGTTATTGTAAAATTTTGCAAGACTTTCTATAACATTTTTTCTCACTTTCGGATTTTTGTCTTTGAGAAGGTCACTTAACGGATTAATACAGATACTGTTACCTGTAAGACCTAGTATTTTTATCGCTTTCATTCTGTCCTGTGTATCGTAGCCGAGTTTTTCTATGAGCGGTGCTGTTAATTCATTTTTTAAAGGTACTGCAATTTTTTGAATTTCTTCTTCTCTGTACCTTGAAATTAAAGGAATTGAAGCTTCTGTAATGGCCTTTATTCTGAGAGCATTGAGAGCACTTTCTTTAACATGTTCATCTTTATCATAGAGGAACATATTAAGGAGCGGTTCTGCTGCACCTGTATCATCTGTTTTTCCGAGAGCCTCTGCAGTATATCTTCTTATTTCACTGTTTTTATCTTTTATCATAAGACTCAGTGGTTTTACTGCTTTTTTGTTACCTGTTTCCCCGATAGCAAAGATTACATTTTTTCTGATGTTTCTGTCTTTATTATTAAGGTACTTTATCAGGATTTCTACAGAACCATCACCTGTATTTATAATAGCTTTCAGGGATTTTTCTCTTACTGACCGGTCTTTATCCTTCAGTTTCATAATTAAAGGTTCCACAGAACGGCTGTCTTTTATTTCCCCGAGTATTTCCGCTGAAATTTCCCTTATAGAAGGGTTTTCACTGTTCAGGGCTTCAATCAGACAGGGTACTGCATTTTTATCGAATTTTCTTATTACTTCTTTTGCTTTTATCCGGACTTCTGATGAATCATCTATAAGAAGCGGTACTGCCGGTTTTATTGAGTCCGGATCTCTTATTTCTCCGAGAACAGTTAAAACATTTTTTCTTACAGTGGAAGATTTGTTGTTCAGCTCTTTTATAAGAGGCTCTACAGAAGGTTTTCCTGTTTTTACAAGCGCTTCAATAGATGCCTGCTGCACTGAAGGATATAAATCTCCCAGAAGCAGTATGAGAGGCTCTATTGCCCAGGTACTTCCTATCTCTCCGAGTGTTCTGGCTGACATTTCTCTTTTTGTTGGATTTTCATCTTTTAATGCTTTAATAAGGGGCTCTACTGCAGAATCTCCTGCTTTTATCAGGGATTTTATAGCAAATTCCTGTGTTTTTTTATCTGTAGATGTTAATTTTTCTATTAACCTGTCTGTTCCGTTGCCGGGGAATAATATATTTGCCAGCAAAATAAACATAACAAGGGTAACTATGACTGAACATGGCAGAATAATTTTTTTGTTTTTCAGTGATTCCTTTAAAAATTCAAAGAATTTATTGGTTTTTGTTTCTACTATAGAATCAAGTTTCTCTATATCATTTTTACTTAAAACCGGTTTTGTAATATATTCAATCATGGGCATCTGTTTTTTAAATGTAGATTTAATTTTTTCAACTTCTTCTCGTACCTCTTCTTCACTGATCCATCCGTATCCGCATAGACCAAGTGTTATAAAAAGTTTTTGAAGATCTTCGCCGTCATTGCTGTTATGAAGGAATGTTTTTATATATGGTTTTATACCTTCATCAGGCTTTTTCCCCTCAGGGAACTCATAATCCCAGTCAAGTTCATAGATTCTGATTGTCCCTTCTTCACCTGCTGATAGCAGAAATCTTCCTTCACATGTAATAAAAAGGGCTAAAACAGCACCTGTTTGGCCTTCCAGAGTTCTTACTGATCTTCCTTTTTCCAGATCCCATATAAGTAATTTACCGTCTTCACCTGAAGATATACAGAATTTTCCGTCATGAAGGAAAGATACTGACGTTATTGATCCTCTGTGTTCTTTAAAGGTTTTTACTGAAAATCCTTTCTCTAAATCCCATAGATACATGGTACCGTCTCTGGAACCTGAGATAAGCCATTTGTCGTTCCGGGAAAGAGCCATAGAGGTAACACTGTCATTATGACCTTCGAGAATTTTACTGACTGTACCCTTCCTTATATCCCATAAACGAATAGTTTTATCCATACTGCCTGACAGGAAAAATTCTCCGTCAGAAGACATACACAGTGATGTAACACTTTCCGTATGTCCTGTGAAGGTTTTCAGGCATTTCCCTCTGTCCGTATCCCACAGACGAATTGTCTTATCCCAGCTTCCTGATATGGCGTAGTCTCCGGCAGGAGACATACAGGCAGAAGTTATTCCCGATTTATGGCCTTCAAATACCTTGAGGCATGCGCCGCTTTCAATAAGCCACATACGTAACGTATTGTCTTCACTTCCTGACAGGGTAAAGACTCCGTCTGAAGACATACATATAGAAGTAACAGACCTTGTGTGACCTTGAAGGGTTTTAATTACCTGTCCTCTCTCTATATCCCACAGAGCTATTGTTTTATCGTGACTGCCGGAAAGAATAAATCTCTCATCACCGGTAATAGATTTTACCTTGTTTTTATGACCTTCAAAATTTCTCAGAAACCATGCAGAATTAAGTCCATGTCTTATACCTTTTAACGATGCTTTATATTTTAAATCAAGGGCATCTTTTGACTCTTCATATCCGGGAATATTACGTGCTCTGTCTATAGCCTGAAACATTTCACTGTAAGAACCTTTTTTGAAAAATTCTTCCCCTTCTTTTAAAAACTCTTCGAATTTTAATGCATCTTCCACGGCTTTAATGGAACTCTGTGGCTGAACAATCTGGAAGGCTCCCTGATTTCCATGGTCCAGACTCCATAGATGAACAGGTGTGTCTTCGGGAGACATGGAGGAAAATTTTCTGCTCCCACAGAGAGCAAAATTCCCTGAAGGTGAAATGGATACAGAACTTATTCCTGTGGAAGAAGCAATGGTTCTGATACATTGACCTGTCTTCCCGTCCCAGAGACGAATAGTTCTGTCTTCACTACCTGAAAGTATGAGTCTTCCGTCACGGGACATAGACAGAGAAGAAATGAAATTATTGTGTCCTCTGAATATATTAATGCACTGTCCGCCGCTTAAATCCCACTGCCGTATTGTATTGTCTTTAGCTCCTGTTTCACTCCCGCTTCCTGAAAGTGCAAATTTCCCGTCAGAAGAAATAGTTACGGCATTTATTCTGTTTTTATGACCTTCCATGATTTGTACGGATTTACCTGATTTAAGATCCCATAGACGGACAGTTTTGTCTTTACTGCCTGACAGGGCATACCCGGTGTCAGGTGAAATATATACTGATTCTACTGAATCGCTGTGGCCTTCCAGTTCTCTTATAATATTTCCTGACTTTATGTCCCAGAGATATATAATTTTATCTGTTCCCCCCGATATGGCCAGTGTTCCGTCTGGAGAGATATTTACGGAATTTACAGGGCCTTTATGACCCTCAAAGGTTCTGATACATTTTCCTGATTTAAGATCCCAGAGGCGAATAGTTTTGTCTCTGCTCCCTGAAATGCCCCTTGTTCCATCAGAAGACATACTTACAGAAGTGACAAAATTGGTATGGCCTTTCAGAGTTCTTATGCATGTCCCGTCAGAAAGATCCCACAGGTTCAGTGTTAAATCGTGACTTCCCGACAGTCCTGTCTTTTCATCGGAGGAAATACATACGGAATTTACCCACCCTGTATGCCCTCTAAAGACTTTCACAGAACTTTCCTTTTGCTCAAGGGCTTTCTGAAGGGTTTTTTCTATTTCCTTTTTATCTCTGTCTCGTGCTACAGGCAGGGCTTTTTTTAATAATTTTACCGATTCCGAGCTGTTGCCACGTTCCATGTGTATGAGAGATGTCAGATATGGTATCATATAACCTCTGAAATTACTCTTTCCGGCCTCTTCCATCTGTTTTATTAATTCCACATCTGTCAGCCTGCCGCTTCGCCACATCAGGAGACCTCTGTTGTATAATGACTGTGGATGGGAAGGTTCTGCTCTGAGTGCTTCATCTAAAATATTCTCTGCTTCTTTTTTCTTTCCGAGATCTATCATGGAAACAGCTCTGTTATTAAGCCCATCTGCCAGAAGCCTTCCTTCCTGTCCTTTTTTACGGCCATATGGTTTAGAAGCAATAAATTCGTAAATTTTGATAAGTTCATTTCTTGCATCTTCGCAATTTTTATATCGTTCTTCCGGCTTTTTGGCAAGACACTTTAAAATAAAAGCAGAAAGGTTTTCCGGTATATTTTTGTTAATCTTTTGAGGATTTTCCGGTTCCATGGTAAGATGTCTGGCTTTTAAAACAACGACAGGTTCGTGACCTTCATCAAAAGGCCTTTTCCTGCAGCACAGTTCGTAAAGCATTACTCCGAAAGAATAGATGTCACTCCACGGGCCTGCCGCTCCACGACTCCACTGTTCGGGAGGCATATAAGCAGGTGTGCCTGCAGGATTTTCTATTACGGACTTTTCTGTGCCGTCGAATTTTGCAAGACCTGAAGCAATACCGAAATCTGTAATCTTCAGATCTCCCTGTGACGTTAACAGACAGTTAAGAGGTTTTATGTCTCTGTGTATCAGTCCTTTATTATGGGCAAAAATCAGGCCGTCCAGACACTGAATCGAATAATCTAAAATATCTTTCAATGCTGTATCTTTTTTGACCGATGCAAGTGTTCCTCCGTCTATGTACTCAAGAAAAATCCTCGGCAGTCCACCCAGGTCGCGTACATAATAACAGCTTACGATATTGGGATGAAGGCCGAGATTAACCCATCCCTGACATTCTTTTATAAAGGCTTTTTTATGTTCTTCAGCACTTACAAGATGGCTGTGAAGGGTTTTGACTGCCAGATAACTGTTCCAACCTCTGTGGTAAACCATGTAGACCTTCCCGAAGGCACCTTCTCCGAGTATTTCTTTAACCTCGTACAGGTCAAGAATAATATCGCCTCTGTTCCAGTCTTCTGTAATGTTTGCTTCTTCAACAGAGAGTTGTTCACTGTTTATTCTGCTGTAAATGTGGCTCAATTCTATGGTGGATTTTTCTGTCCCGTCAATAAAAGTGGGGTCTTCTCCGTCGGATAAATGCCATGTCTTTTCTTCCATAGTTTTTATCTCCGTGAAGGGAAGGTGAGTGGTGAATAGTGAGTCGTGAGTGGGAAATATCCTGTTCTACTCACGATTCACCACTCACGACTCACTTACTATTACTTCGTAAGCGTCTCGATAGCTTTTATCATAACAAGCCTTGAAAGAGGAGCGTCTTCTCTATCCAGTGCTTCCTGAATGGCAGGAATACTTTCTTTCATAGAAAGTTCTTCCATACAGAGTGCAGCAAGTCCCCTTACAAAACTGTCATCATTCTTTAAATAGCCTGTTAATATATTCTCATAATCTTTGTTGCCGAATTTAATCATACCGTAAACAGATGCCACTTTTTCATAGTCTGTGCCGGGATTCTCTTCATAAATAGCCTTTAATTTTCCTTTTATATGTTCGGAACCAAGATCTGACAGAGCAATGATTGAGGACGCTTTTACAAGGGGGTCAGATGAGTCGAGTGCTTTCGTTATTTCTTTTTCTGCCTCCCTGCATTCTGTTCTGCCGAGCATTATCCCTGAAAAAGCCTTTGCCCACGAATCTGTTTCTACTTCATACTTCTTCAGAACTTCTGCCGATATGGTCTTATCTTTAAGGATCATTAGAGAAAAAGCTGCTGTGCCTCTGACAAAAGGATCTTCATCGCCTAAAGACTTGAGAAGGACGGAAGAACTGTTTTTATCAATATAACCCATACATATTGTGCTTACCGCTCTTATGTTCCCGCTTGTATCATTCATAAAAGAAGCAATTTGTTTAAAAGATGGTTCGTCATTCATAGATGTGAGAGATACAATAGCTGCACCTTTCACATTCTCATCACTGTCGTCAAGGGCTTTTCTTAATCCGGGAATTACCTTTTCTCCTCCTATACTGGCAAGACTGTATATTGCCATTTCCCTTACAGATGAGTCACCGGTCTGTGAGAGCTTTAACAGTGTGTCTGTAGCTTCTTCTGCCTTTAAAGAGCCCATTGCCGTTACAAGATAATATAACAAATCTTTATTTGTTTCATCTTTAAAGAACTTTAACAGAGGCTCTACTGCTCTTTTATCACCTGTATATCCGAGAGCATAAATCATAGCA
>CALARM010000026.1 GCA_937888925.1 uncultured Synergistia bacterium
CTCTCCTTATTACATCTTCTATATCTTTCGAGTCAAAAGGTTTTGCCACATAATCGTCCATGCCTCCATCGATGCACCTCATACGATCTTCCTGCAGGGCATGGGCAGTCATAGCAATAACAGGTATATTAAGTCCTTTGTTTCTTATCAGTGACGTCGCTTCAAACCCGTCTGTTTTCCCCGGTGAGTAGTGAAATCGTCTGTAACGCTTTACGAAACATCCGTCACGCGTTACGTCCCTACAACCTTGCAGTAATCAAATTCCCGCTTGTATATCTTTTCAGTCCGTAAAAAAATACCATTCTGGAAATTACTACAGACAAGACAGCAACTCCTGTCATAATCAAAAATTTTTCCCATGTAAAATCAGTTACCATACTGACAGGTATGGTAGAAATAAAGGCGGCAGGGATTACTGTAAATAACAGTATTTTTGCGAAGCCCTGAAAGATTTTCAGGGGATACATTGAAAAACACAGTATAGTTTCTATCATAAAATTGGCAAATCCTGCGCCTCTGCCTGTAAAAAAAGTAAAACTGTGAACTGTTACGCTGAACGCTGTGAGTATAATGCCTGCCAGTATACCTGCTCCTGTAAAACGAAGTAAAAATAAAGGATCCGGCCCCTTTACCGCTATTACCAGTGCCAGACCAAAGACCAGGTCTCCCAGGGAACTTATGGATATTCTGCCGAGCAGAATATGCAGCAGGGGATCTTTCGGGAGTGTAAGATAAAAGTCCAGACCTCCTTCTTCTATAAGCCTGGCAATCTCTCTCCTGTTCGCAAAAATACCTGAACTTACGCCGAATGCAAAGGCCGACATGGCAAATAATAAAAGGACGTCTTTAAATTCCCAGCCTCTTACGGCGGAAATTTTTCCGAAGAATATATACCAGAACAGGATCCAGAAGAGATCGTTTATTATCATGGCACCCATCTGTCCCAGGAAACTCAGACGGTATTCCATGGCAGTTTTAAAGTTAAGTTTGAAACATGTATAGATAAAATCTAATTGTTTAAATAACATAATTGACTATCAACGATTGTTTAGACCTTCGAATATAGAGTCTCAACACAGGGAACACTGTTTATATAAAGAAATTCAGGATCTAAATCGGCATTATTATCCCATTGAATTGTATCAAAACTTATTTTTACAGTGTTAAATAGCTCTACTTTATTTAATTCTTTAAATATGCCTTTATTTAAATAAGGTTTCAAATCAAATTTCTTTTTTTCTTTATTTTCAAAAGTCAGTAATAATTCATAATCAGGTAGAGGTATGACTTCTTTAATTCCATGATACATATTACTCCCCCCTATTTTAAAGGTTCAATCTTGAAAGGAAGCTCGCCGTTAGGCGCAAGTTGCCAGTCCGCCAGGAGTTCTTCTTTACGTAATTCAGCCCATGCTGTAACCAGTTTGGCCTGTTTTACAGGTAAATTTCCACCGGTAATTTCACAACTGCCTATGTCTACTATTGCTTTATATTCCTGATAATAGGCATGAAAATGGGGAGGATTGTGTTCTGATGGTGTACAATACATCCTTATAATAATGCCATAGAACATACTGATAGTCGGCATAACGAACATCCTTTTCTATATCAGGTTCTTTATTAATTATATCATAATATGCTTTAATTTGTAATATGATTTTACGGCAGATGGCCGGTTAAATCCCTTCTGTTGCTATCCTCCGTTAATATTTAACCTCTTCAATCCCATAGAATATATAAAATAACATATAAAACCTGTTACTAAAACCCATAGACACTGCATTTTAATTACATAGAGAAAATGCATCCAGTCAAACCTGATAAAGAGCTTTGCCGGCTCATATACCATAAAACCGAAAGGAAGGCATGATGCTATAGTTCTGAACAGTGGAGGGAAGAAATCCAGAGGTATAAGCATGCCTCCGAAAACGAATATTATTTTATGATATATGAATGATGCCATATTGGTGTCTTCCAGCCAGAAAGCGGAAAAACCGATAGACATTCTTATGAAGAATTCCATAAGAGTCGCAAGTATTACGGTAACAATGAGTGGCAGAAATGTAAGGACATTTAATTTTATGGGGCCTACCATAAAATACACCATTACAGAGCCTGCCAGAAGGTTTATTATAAGCTGCGGCAGAAATTCCCCGGTCCAGAGAGATAGCTGAAACATCAGGTAATTGTAAGGCTTATTTAACATGTAGGCAATGTTTCCGGATTTTACTTCCTGATCTATTTTTTCTTCCGGCCTTCCTCTTGAAGTAACAAGGGATTCAGTAAACATAAGATACCAGAGCATATCTGCAACAGTAAAGCCTTCTATAGTGCCTCCGCTATGTTCATAAGCTGATTTCCATAATCTGGTGAATATATACAGTATCATGATAAGAAATAATGTTTTCAATACCCGTTCCAGGAGATATGTAAAACTGTTTGATATGGTTACCGTAAAGATTTTTGTATATTTAGAAAGACTTTTGCACATGTTTTATATGCCTTTAAACGAATCCGCATGACACATCACACGTCACGCGTTACGCCCGTTACGCCCTCGTTATAAATAGCTCCTATTATTTCTTCCAGAGGCGGATCCGCCACATTTATATCTTCAATTTCAAAATTACCTATTAAATAATCCATTAATTTCCTTATAGGGCAGATTTTATTGTCTGTTTCCAGTTTCAGCCCGTATTTGCCTCTTTTAATTATTTTACATCCTTCCAGGGTCAGTTCTTCGGGAGGTATGTCACCGAAACGAACTCCTACGATTTTTCTGTTCATAGATGTTCTTTTCAGTGTTGAAACCTGTCCTTCATACACAAGAGTTCCTTCATTTATTATTATGACCCTTTTACAGAGTTTTTCTATATCTCCCACATCATGAGACGTAAGAAGTATTGTTACCTGTTCCCTTTCACTCATTTCCCTGATGAGTTCGCGAAAGTTTTTTTTCGATACTACATCGAGGCCTATCGTAGGTTCATCAAGGAATATTACTTCAGGGTTGTGAAGCAGTGAAGCAACCATTTCACATCTCATTCTCTGTCCCAGTGATAACTGTCTTACAGGGGTATTTATAAAAGGAGTTATTTCAAATAACTCTACAAGTTCGGCCACTCTTTTTTTATATACATGAGCATCCATTTCATAGATTTTTCCGAATAATTCAAAGGTATCTCCCGGAGGAAGGTGATACCATAACTGCGGTTTCTGACCGAATACCGCTCCTGTTTTAAAGGAAAGTTTCTGTCTGTCTTTCCACGGGATATGACCCAGAACATTTACTTCTCCTCCGTCAGGATGGAGAATGCCTGTGAGTATTTTTATGGTAGTCGATTTCCCTGCACCGTTCGGACCGATAAAGGCAAGTCTTTCTCCTTTTTCTATCTGGAAGGATATATCTTTTACCGCCTGTGATATGTTAAATTCAGGCTTTAAGAGGGATTTAAAGGTGCCTTTTAAGCCGGGTTTCTGTATCTTTACTTTAAAGGTTTTAGAGAGGTTTTTTACGTTTACTATAGTATTCATAAATCACTTATCAGTTTTAATATTAAATCCATTGTATTAATATAAATATTTTAAGATACTTTATCTAATCTGATTATGTCAGCATAGTCTGTAATCCTGAGTTTCAGGTTGTACTTTTTCTTTAGTTCTTCTGTATTTTTATAGATGACCATTGTAAATTAATGTTTCAATAGATTTCAGGCAGAGCAAATTGTTATCTTCCTCTGCCTGTACATTAAATTTCATCCAGATGCGACTAACTAACTAAATTCTCCTGCCAGTTCCTTTACTTCTTCCAGGCTTTTTGATTTAAGTACTTTTCTGAAGATAAAGTTCAGAACTTTTACATTATCTATTTTTCTCAACATCTCTTTTATTTCTTCATCTACTCTGTATTTATCTTCAAGGAGTTCTGTAATAAGAAGCCGGGTGGCTGCTAATTCTCCTTCCTGCCTTCCTTTTTCAATCCCTTTTTCAATCCCTTTTTCAATCCCTTTTTCAATCCCTTTTT
>CALARM010000027.1 GCA_937888925.1 uncultured Synergistia bacterium
TTTTGAAACTTAATCCTTCCGATTTTTGTGTCTAGTTTTATGGGTCCATTATATTATACTGATGGCTCTGGCTTCAATTCACTCACACCGGAAATATTAATAGAAAAAACAGCCATGGAACCTCCTCCTGTTGATATTTCAGTAAGTCATGAACTTTACTATAAAGAAAGTTATGTTCCAATGAAAATAACTGTCAGGAATACTTATTCTGAAACACTCAGATTTATTTACTTTCTTCAGGATGGGGCATGGATGACCGACCAGGATGTGTCAATAGCTCAGACAAATGTTCATCAATACTGGGATGACGGCGAATGTAATTATGCAAGATTATGGACCATAGATGAGTCTAATAGAAATAATAAGAATAACTGGGTTGGAATGTATAATGATTCTAATGGAGGTATATTTGCAGCTACTTATGCTCCACCGGAAGCTGATGGAATACGATATCATGCCACATGGGATGATTTGAAAAATGTTTCTTTACAATCTTCTAATTTTGAAAATACCCTGCAAACTCAGGCAATAGATTGTTTACTGGATTATCAGTTGGATGGACAGCAGATTATTCAAGACTGGTATAAATTTGAGAATTTACTTTATTATGTAGATACACCAAATGAAAATAATCTTTATGATAATTATCAGTGGAAATGGCATGGAACTGCCATTGATTTTGGCAATCTTAATCCGGGAGAAGAAAAGACCCAGGTAATTGTTAAAATAATGTTTACCGGATACCAGAACAGGCAGGATATGCATGAAAAAGTTAATAATATCATTAATAGAATTCCGTCTTATAATTTGTGATAGCTCTATTTTTTTTTAAGAACAATATAACATCTGAAAGCAAAAAGTAACAGGAAAGGTGATAATAAGGATTCAAAAAAATGAAATAAAGGAATTAAACAATCAGGAATCATAGATTTATGTTCAAAGCCACCTGATGCAGGATATAATATACTGCTCATTCTCTCACATTTTATAAGAGTAAAATCTTTCTCAAGTAATGTTAATAATTTTTTTCTATGTTTGAAAAATAATAAATAAGATATAGCCTGATTTGCTTCCCATGGATCTTTCTTATCCCCTTCTTCTATCTTACTGAAATAATCTATATTCATTAAAAAGGGTTCAGGATGAAATAAGCGATATATTATTAAAGAAAAAAGAGAAGGATATGGCTCTATTATAGCTATCTTCCCTTCTTTTTTTAGAGACAGAGAGGCATCTTTTAAAAAACCTACAGGATTACTTAAATGGTGTAGTACATCAATCATTATAATATTGGAAATACTGTTACTTTTAAAAGGCATATTATGAGCATTAAAACATATATCCAGCCATTCAGAATACTCAATATCAGATGAAATTATTTCTGGCTTGAATTCTTTAAAATTACCGCTCCCGGAACCAAGCTCAACGGTAATTCCATCTTTATTAATATCTTCTAAAATTTTTCTGTACCATTCTGTATAAATAATCCTGAGAATTTTCTTGTTTTTCCAGATATGGCGGTGTTTTGTTAGCTTATCCATATTTATATAAATTTAATTTTATTCATAGCAAAGAATACCATTTTTATCAGTAACCACCCGTGTATAAAACGGGATATATTAGTAGAACCGTACTGTCTTGATTTATATCTTATAGGAATCTCTGCAAACTTCAGATTTAATTTGGCAGAGCCAAATATCAGGTCAAAATCTCCAAATGGATCAAATTCACCAAAATACTTTCTATTACATATTATTTTTTCATAGTTTTTCTTCGAAATAACTTTTGTTCCGCACAGAGTATCTTTAAGTCTCTGACTTAAAAGCCAGGTAAACATTATAGAAAAGAATATATTTCCAAGCATATTTAACGTTCTCATTGCATCTTTTTCTAAAGGATAAACAAGACGGGAACCGTTTATATACTCTCCTTTTCCTGTAGAAATAGCATTGTAGAATTTTGGCAAATCTTCCGGCGGTACTGTCAGGTCTGCATCCAGAATCATAAAAATATCTCCTTTTGCAATAGAAAAACCTTTCCTGACTGCATCACCCTTTCCTTTACCATTTTGAACTGTATATTTTATATCATATTTACCGGAGTATTTTTCACATACTCTTTTAATCTCTTCCAGAGTATTATCAGTTGAATTACCTTCTACGAAAATAATTTCTGTATGTCTTCCCATGTGAGGTATTCTGTTAACGGCATGTTCAATATTTCCTTTTTCATTTCTTGCCGGTATTACTACACTGACACTGAATAAATCATTGTCTGCAGGATTAGATATAGATGGTCTGGCTATCACATAGCCTGTTATGCAGAAATTATTGAATAAAGGGAGGTTGGCAATATATTTGTTTAAAAAATTTGAAACTACCGGGATAGATTTAGGACATATAAATCTTCTTCCTTTTTTTATAATGTCAAAATTTGCCAGAGAAAGAAGGTTGGATATATCATCCAGATTTAGCCAGTTTAATTTTTTAGGTGACATTTTTAGCCCAAGAAATTCAGCCAATGTCAGAGCAGGTTGCCATAAAAAATTATGATATGTAATAATTATCCTTGTATCTTCATTACATAGTTTATGTAATTCCTGGAAAGCTTTTTGAACATCTTCAAAATAACCGACCGTATCAGAAATAATTATGAAATCAAATTTTTCATCCATCTGTATATTTTCTGCATCACCCTGAATAAATTCAAGATGGCTGTATTTATTCTGTGCTATTTTAATCATCTCTTCCGACAGATCTATACCCACTCCTCTACCGGGTTTTATACTGTTTAACAGGTAACCTGTTCCACACCCGATTTCCATTACACTGCTGTATTCCGGTATGGTAAATCTTAGAAATTTTGCCAGATCTTTATAATAATATTCATTCTTTTCTATCCACCTGTCTCTATATGGAGCTATTCTGTCCATATATTCCATAACCATCTTTTTTTCTTTTGTAATCATTTTCTATTTCTCCTTATATTACACATAGATAGACTTTTATATATCTTTCTGTCCATAAAAATCCGTATAAAAGTATTTATTATTAATTTCTTTTTCATAATTCCTTTTTTTATTGAAAAATTCTATCTTAAATCCTGACTCTTCCAGTAATTTAATATAATCTTCAGGTCTGACTCCCGATTTATACAGACCATATGGCCAGAATTCTCCCAGTATTATTACTTTACCTGATCTTTTAATAGTATCTTTCATGCCACAGAGTGCAAAATAATCGTATCCCTGTATATCTAGTTTTATTAAATCTATTTTTTCATTATTTTTAAAATAATCATCTATTGATAAAGAGTCTATTTCAATAAAAGGTCTGTTTTCTCCACTGTCATATGTCTGATGGTCTACATTCAAATTTTTCGATTGATAAAGATGTATTTTCTCTGATTTTGCACCGATAGCCTTATTATTTATATATATATTTTTTGCTCCTTCTGTATTTTTTTTCAAATATTTAAAGTTCAGCATGTCAGGTTCAAAAGCATGAACAGAGCCTTCTTTACCAAGCCACATTGAAAATAAAACTGTGTAAAATCCTATGTTCGCTCCTATGTCAAGAACTCTCATGCCTGTTTTGATTTCTTTCTTGAGAAAATCTATTTTCTCTTTATCACTGATTTTTTTATAATAAAAATAGAGTGGTTTATAGAGAAAATAGTTTTTTTGGTATATACAATTGGCTATTTTATAGAGTAATAATTTTATGCTATTTTTCATAGGGCAATGCCTCTTCTCCTTTATTTAGCTGAACCTGTGTGATGAAATACGAACCTGTTACAGGATTTTTATTCTCAGGGAATCCGAAGTGTTTATTATAAGAAAACCATATTATAAATTTTAAATAGGTAATATCATTAATGTTAATACCTTCAAATTTATACAATTTCCATTGATATGTGACATTAAGCACAGTTATATTATGCTTAATACCATCGACTAGATCAATACCTATGGTAGAATCTGCAGGAGCTTTTATCCATAAACTACAAGAGATAGTTTTATCTTTAAACCTTTTGAAGTCATCTATTGATTGAACTATACAGTAACTGGTAGTATTGTCTTCCTTACCTTTATCTGTTACCTCTACTTCACAACTGAAAGGAGATTTGCTGGCAGGAGGTATTGTCGTAGAACGTTTTATATTGATTGAAGGCGTTCTGCCATTTCCTTCTTCTTTATTAACGAACCAATTATCTGCTATAAAGTCATTTGATGCAGGATTTATGAAATTGCTTCCCTTTGACCATTCTTGATATCCTCCGTTTTTAATGGCGTTTTTTAGAAAATCATCATCTTTATTGAATGTACCCGTTATGGCAATAAAGGTTATTCCTGTTATTACAATTGAAGATAATGAAAATATTATTAAAAACGTACTGCGAAATTTTTTTATAAACGATAACTCATCTAGAAGTAAGAACCATGCAAAATTACCAAATAAAAAGACTGGTATTACCGGTTCAAGCATTCTTGGATAACCTAAAAAAAGACAGGCTGTCATCCACGATGAAATAGATATAAACAGGAAGATATATAAATAAGAAAATTTTATTGCTAAAATGGTTAATCCTGCTAGACCGAAAATTATCAGTAAAGGTTTTTTATCAATTAAAAAATAATTTAATATATCTGGATAAAGCTCGGTGCGGGACACTTTGGTAAGATAAATAGTTCTGTCATTAATAGTCCTGCATAATCTCATAATAATAATGCCTGGATATTTTCTCCAGTTGTTTTTTAACCATTGTTTTACAAATTTATTTGCATATATTGATGCTTCATAATCATTAGGAAATTGTTCAGGAGCTTCATTCTGCAGAATGTTACAATTTTTTGTTACTTCTTTTCCTGTCTCATCTTTTATTTTTATATCACCCAGTTCCCATAAAAAACTATAAGGCCCCTGGGTTGTGAGTAACATTATATGCCCATAAAGATTATATGATCTTATAATCCAGGGAAACCATACAATAGATATGCCTAATAAATAATACATACATAGAAAAAGAATTTTTTTATTACACATTTTTCTATTATAGTAAACTTCATATATGAGAAAAGAAAATATAAAAATTGGGAGTATCAATATAAAATTTGTTCTATTAAACACTGTTATCATATAAATAAAACCTGTTAAAAAAAATAATAAAGGCTTTTTATTTCGTAAAGCTGAAAGAGATATGGCTATAGAGTAATAAATAAATGCTTCAGACATACTTTCTCTGGCCAGTTTCAGACTCCAGAAAATAGATGATTTACTTAATGAAACCGTCCATAATAGTAATAAGGCCAGCCAGGGTCTCTGGGTTATTTTCATTATTTCATACATCAGCCAGAGTAAACCTGTAAAACTTATAAGTGTTTGAAATAACTGCCACATACTGATGGAATCTCCCAGAATGGTTATCTGCAAAGCTCTCAATAGAGCCAGTGTTGGAGGATTGTAGGTTCTCCAGAAATCATTCCAGCTAAAATCAACATTTTTTAAAATGTTTCTTGCAACACCTTCAAAACCACTCATGTCGGAAAAGATAGGTTCGTCAGTAATATTCCAGTAATAATAACGTAATAACCAGAAATTATATATTCCCAGTATTAAGATTAATATATACAAAATACGTATATAGCTGCATTTTGTATCGGACTTACCCATTTTTTGTAACAGTGAGTTTAATAAAAACACAGTATACCCCTTGTTGTAATATTTAAATGAAAAGGTGAAATTATGTAAAAACTATATTGTTGGCGCGTTTGACATATTATGATATTTTATTTATTGTTTTTATAACTTTTATAAATTTTTCTTGAATTTGTGATAATTCTTCTATAATTAATTTATCTTTTAGAAGAATATTTGAATAATTATCTACCCTGTAAATATAAATAATATCTCCATTAGTTTTTAATTCGTTATTACAAGTTAATGGATTTGTTTTTGATTTTATACTTATATTTTTATTCCCGAAAAGAGCTGAAGCTTTTACCACTTTTTCAAATAAATCTTCATCAAAAGCATGCCAGTGCAGTTCGTTTTCTTTTGCTTTTGCACATTCATGAGCTTTCTGAGCTATATAAAATTTATCTTTATCTTTAGCAAAACCATCATCAATCCAACCCATAATAAAAGAATATATATGTTCTCTGGATTCAAAACTATTATCATCTCTATCAAGTAAATAATCCAGTAATATGTGTTCGAATGGTGGGATAAGCCTTCCTCTATCAGGACAATAATTTGTATGAGGGACAGAAATAACCACTGTACCGCCTGGTTTTACATAATCATTCCATTCTATAAGGGTTTTAATGGGATTGGATGTATGTTCCAGCACATTATGGGCTATCAAGAAATCTGCCCCATCAGGAAATCTCTCTCTAAAGACTTTTAATGAATAGGTTTTTTTTATCTCTCTTTCATTTTCATTTTTTTTATCAAAATACTCACAGAATACTCCTTCCGGAATTTGCTGAGGGTAAGCTCCTGCCCCTATCTCTAAACCTCTCCCTTTTAAAAATTCTTTGCTTAATTTATATCTAATCATATTACAATCTATTCCAAAAGGTTTTCCTTCTGGAATAAATTGTAATTCATTATCTGGAATAGTTATTATATTATCTGTCTTTATAGCCAGATTTTTTAAAATATCAGGCGAGGTAACCAGTCTTTTCTCAGAACATTCTATTAAATATATTTTTACATCTGTTTCACCTTGAACAAAATGACCTTCATGTTTACTATTATTATATCTGGTATTAATAATATGCTCCTCTACTGAAATCTTATCAAATACCTTGAACGCTATGTCAAAATCCATCAGACTATCATTATAATAAAGTTCGCCGAGCTGGAAACATTTTATATCTGACGTTCTTATTGTTACAGTATTTCCAGGAGTAGCTTCAGGCGATTCTATAATTATATAATATTTATTAGTAATATTAGATTTTACAGGATTAAAAGTAAACTGAACCCATGAATTATCCTTTATACAGGAAGCATTTATTTTTTTTGTTACTAATGTTTCTTTATTATTTAAATCATTTTTTAAATGAAAGATTATATCTTTATTATTTGTTCTATTGAATGTAGCAAATAATATGTCAATCTGGCAGAGTTCTCTGTCAGTAATAAAAGTCTGTATTATTTTTGTATGTCCATATATTTCATTTAGATGAGAAAGGCAGTTACACTGAGCTACAACCGGGCGAGGTCTTGTAAATGAGTCATCAAGAAAGGTTATCTTTACAATTTCCTTTGATTTTTTTGGATATTTACATAGGAAGACTGCCCCAAAAGAAGGACTTTTATATAGTTCTTCAAGTTCTACTTCTTTTAAAATAAAATCTTTTTCTGTAATAGTAGTTTCTTCTGGTGTATTGTTAAAATCTCCAATATCTATGCCGGATCTGTTAATATGAGTATAGCACAGTATTTGCCTGAAGTATTTGTTTAAAACATATTTCCACTGTCTGGGAGACCATATATTTAGATGTTGTGATATTCCAATATTATCATCTCTTTGAATTTTACATATTATTATAGGAACAATTATAAGTAAAAGACCGTCAGGTTTTAATATTTCACAAAGACATGATAAAAAATCCTGGGTATTCTCAATATGTTCCATTACGTTTGAACAGTAAATAAAATCAAAATAATCTTCAGTAAAACCAGTTATATGCTCTAGATCCATTTGTTTATAAGTCAAATTTGACCTGACAAAAGTTTTTTTACTGAATTCAACAGCTTTTTCACTTATTTCCAGCCCAATAACTTCGTAATCTCTATTTATATCGGCGAGGTAGGCTGTACCATATCCACAACCTGACCCTGCATCAAGTATTTTATTTCCTTTAATAAATTGTGTTGCTAGATAATATAAAGATAGGTGAGCAAAATAACAGTTGTTTTTATATAAATGTGAAACTCTTTCTCCATATTCATGAAGCTCTTTGATAGTTTTATCAACTTGAAGTTCATATTTAGATTTAAAAGTCTTTTTATCAATTAAATTACCACTGGGAATTGCAGATAGCTCTGTATAAGGAATTTTCTTTATATCATAACATTTAAATTTTAATTTTTCAAAAATTTCCGGACTTACGATCCATCTTTTTAATCCATTTTCAACCAGGTAAACTTTACCTTCATCTGTATTATTTTCCCCGGTAATGAGTTTCCCTTCAAGTTCCATAACTTACCCTTCCGTATTTAATCTTTTTATAGCAATATTGACTTTATCCAGACCAGATTTTATTTTTTTCCTCTATTTTATTGATTTCTTTTATTATTTTATTATCCTGTTTGTTGTCTTCTAATAAATCAACTCTGTAAATACAGATAATATCTCCTTCTGTAATGAGATTATTGTTTGAATTATCCGGCGTGGCTATCAGTTCTATATTGATTTTTCTTTTACCTACATATCCGGATGTAATTATTATATTTTTTAACAGCTCTTCGCTGAATACATGCCAGTGTATTTCCATCTCTTTATTTTTTATATGTTCATTGGACAGTTTAGCAAATTCCATTTTATCCATGCCTTTTGCAAAACCTTCATCTATCCAGCCTGTTCTAAAGGAATAAAAATGTTCTCTTGACTCGAAATTATTATCATCTCTATCCAGTAAATAGTCTGACAGTATATGTTCAAATGGCGGAATAAGCCTTCCTTTATCAGGGCAATAATCAGGATGTGGGACAGAGATAATAACAACTCCTCCGTTTTTTACATAACTATTCCATTCAATAAGAGTTTTTATAGGATTGGAGACATGCTCCAGTACATTATGGCCTATCAAGAAATCTGCTCCATCAGGAAATCTTTCAGGAAGTATTTCCAATGGATAAATATTATTTATTTCTATTTTATCTACATCAAAATATTCTTTTAATTCTTTATCTGTTCTTTTATCAAAGTGTTCAACAACAATCCCCTGTGGAATAATTTGCGGATAATTTCCTGCTCCTATTTCTATACCTTTGCCTTTTAAAAATGGTTTTGCTATTTCACATCTTATTCTATCACGTCTCCGAAATACATTTCTTCTGGATAATTCTTTATTTATCCGGTTAATTTCTATTTTTTCTAAAAGATTAGAAACACTGTTTTTATATCCGGGAAAAGCATAACTGAACCAGTAAGACATAACAAATAAACTCCATATCTGTAAAGATGAAATATTATGTCCTTTATAATAATTATTAACATAATTTTTCATATATTCTATATCTAATATGTCCGGAAGAGGTGTAGATGACAGGGAATTAAATACATCTAGCACCAGAGGTTTTAATGATTCTAATAATTTATCAACAGGAACAGTAAAACCCATTTTAGGTCTATTTATTATTCTTTCAGGCAGATGGGAATGGATAATTTCCTTTAATATCCACTTTGCAGTTCCGTCTGGATGTAATTTGTAACACTGTGGCAGCTGTGACGTATATTCGAACAGTTCTCTATCAAGAAAAGGAAACCTTCCTTCCAGGGAATGGGCCATGAGGATTTTATCTGCTTTCATCATAAGGTTTTCCGGCATCCAGGTTTTCATGTCATAGGCCATCATGCCGTTTAATAAAGGCTGTTCCTCAAAATATTTTCTGTATCTCAGATTATGTGGAGCCATAAAGGGATCTTTTAAGAATTTTAGATGATTATTAAAATACCAGCTTTTTTCTAAAAATAATTCAAATCTTTTATTATATGGTATATCTTCACTCATCATCTGTTTATATTGAGGATATCCGGCAAAGATTTCGTCTCCGCCTTCACCTGAAAGTACAACTGTTACGTGTTTTTTTAATTCTTCACATAGAATGTAAAGAGGCAGACAGGCAGGATCTGCAATTGGTTCATCAAGTGAAAGAATGATATTATCAAAGTTTTTTATTAATTCTTCTGCTGTAGTTAATACTTCTATATGCTGAAGATTATATTTTTTTGCCACTTCCCTTGAATATTCGAATTCATTGACCTCAGGAAAACCTATATTAAATGTTGTCAGGTTTGCTCCCCAACTATGTATAAGATAGGCAATCGTACTTGAATCGATACCGCCACTGAGTAATACTCCTATTGGAACTTCTCCCATTAATTGAGATTTTACAGCTTTTTTTATTTTCTCAAGTAATTCTTCTTTAAATTCATTTATGTCTTTATAAGGATACGTATCTTTATAAGATATATCCCGGTATCTGTAACTGGTGGCTTTACCATTTTTAATTTCAATATATGTTCCTCCTTCCAGTCGTTTTATTTTCTTAAAAAAACTGTAGGGAGCCTGAATATATCTGAATATCAAGTAATCCTGAAAACCTGAAGGATCCAGGCTTAAATCTATATCCGGTATTGCAAGAATTCCTTTTAATTCAGAGGAAAAAATTATCTTTTTATCATCTTCATAAATATAAAGAGGCTTTATTCCAAAATAATCACGAACAAGGTAAATAATATCTTTTTTATTATCCCATATACAGAAAGCAAACATTCCATTAAATTTATTGAATGCTTCAATACCATATTCTTCATAACTTTTCAGGATAACTTCAGTATCTGTATTTGTTTTGAATATATATCCTTTTTTAAGTAGATCCTGTTTAATATCATTATAATTATATACTTCTCCGTTATAAACGATTCCTATTGTATTATCTTCATTAAAAATAGGCTGCCTGCCACCTGCAATATCTACTATTGAAAGGCGAAGGTTTATAAAACCACAGTTTTGACCTGTATACTCTCCATATTCATCAGGCCCCCTGTGAAATAATGCATGTTTAAAGATGTTTAAAGATTCTTTTACAGGAATATTATCTTTTTTACCAATAATTCCAGCTATGCCACACATTAAAATTATCCTTCCTCAGTTGTCAAGATCATAGGAAGGAATATTATAATAAGGAATTCTTGCAATTATTTCCATTATTTTTTTATGCATATCCTCCCTGTCTTTATATCCTGAAAACATTATCTTAACAATTATTTGAGTTCTTTCTTCTCCCGGATTAATTATTCCAAAGTCTATAGCAGTTCCATGTATTTTACCATATGGATTATCATATTTGTCTTTATCATCCGGTGTATTTACATGATTTAACAAATTTTCAAATTTAAACCAGTCATCATGCCAGATTTTTTTTTTGTTATATTTTCCCATAGATGAAGGCTTCAGTAGTATTGTATAATGATCTATATAGGAAACAAATTTCTTGTTTTCATTTATCAGTGTTGCTGGCTTAGTGCTGTCCCAGGTAGCATGCCATCTTACACCTTTTGATTCAGGAGGCGCGTAAGTGCCGGCAAAAAGTTTATCATTCCTATCATTATACATACCCATCCAGTTATTTTTATTCTTTCTATTTTTTTTGTCTATTTTCCATAATCTGGCACAGTCATACTCGCCATCATCCCAGTATTGATGAACGTTTTCCTGATGAAATACAAGGTCTTTTTCGAGAAATGTACGATCAGACATAAGAGCACCATCCTGGAATATATATATATAACGCAAAGGGACTTTATATATATTTTTTATAGTTATTTTCATAGGAACATAATTTTCGTTATAGTACATTTCATGGTTTACAGTGATTATTGCAGGAGGATTTTTCCAGCCTGTCTTTAGAATATTTCCATAATTAGAGCCATTTATTACATAAGGATTAAAACCATCTTTGTAATTGTACGAATACTCTACATAAGCTGTTTGATTGTTATTTACCAGATTATGATTTATTTTCCAGTTTAAAGCAATTGCTCTTGTTTCGAAAGAAACTTTGTTATTATAGGCAATAATAAGATCATCAGGCGTGCAAAAATAATCCCGAAATGTAAAAAGATTATAGATGAAAAAATTCTGGTAAAAATAACCTTCCAGATTATTTTCATCTCCAAAAGTCATTGCTATATCTGAAGCTTTACTTCTATATATTTTTCTGTTGAATACTTTTGACCATAGAAAATATTCTATTTCATCTTTGTTTTCTTTTTTTAAAGATTCATGAAGGCCAACCTTAAAGATTGGTTTATTAAAATAAACTGTAGCATTATTTCTTACCCATAAATGTAATCTTATGTTATTAGTAGATTTTTCACCTATAACTCCTTTGGCAGTCAAATATTCCCATTGGTCAGTTTTAGACGGCCCCATAGGTGAATTTGTCCAGGTTTCTCCGTCATATAACGCAAGGTATACAGAATTGCACTTGTTACTATTTACCAGGCAACTAAATATAAATTCATTATTTTTATATTTCTCTATTTCTATATTAATATCCTGATATAAAGCAATCTGATTGCCATCTTTATGGGTAATTTTTGCACTATTACTACTTTCTTTTCTTTCTTTATGTATAATTCCTTTACCATCTCCTCCCAGTATCCAGTTGTCAGGATTTTGATTGTCTCCCTGAGTCCATGATGAAAAATCTCCGTTAATTTCTTTCGAATCTGAGCTGGCTTTATTTTGTAAGATTAAGGTTTGGTTATTTTTTGAAGAAGTAATTTTACTATCGTTTGATTTGTTATTACAACTGTTAAATACTAAAGAAATTAATATCATTAAAAAGATTAGAATTAAATTTTTTGCTTTCATATAAAGCACCTTATTAATTTATATACTTTTACATTTTTTTCCTAAGCCTTATGTCACCTTAGTGTTACCCTACAGGGTAAAGTTTTTTCAAACTTCTGCATGTATAATATTTTATTTAAGAATTTCTGAAATATTATCCTCCCATAATTTCAGGTATCTGTCATGATTAAATATATCTATTGCTGTTTTTCGTGCTTCCATACCTATCTTTCTTGTTTTCTCAGGATTTTTTGACAGGTATAATAAATATTCTCTTAATTCACCAGGATCATTTGAGTAAAATCCATTTACTCCATTTTTTATAAATAAGTCTACGTCATGGTTATTATTACTGACCGGTACGAGGCCGCACATCATTCCCTCTCCTCTTGATCGAGGCATTGGAGAACGTAGTGTTGGATTGAAATAAATTGAATATTGTCTGATTTCATCAATATAATTACGAAATTTTGCATAAGCGTAATTATTATTATCATGTCTATAATTTATATCCGGTTCTGGTACAGAAAGCGTATCAGGCATAAATTCATCGGGAAATTCTTTGAATACGTCTTTAAATATAAAATAGCCGTTATAATGAGGACGATATAACATGGCGTTTAAAAACATTGTCAAAATTCCCTTTTTATAGGTGGCCGGATAAAATTCAGTAGGATCGAAGCCATGCCATATGACTGTTGAATTTTTGAACTGCCATTCTCTCTGAGCCTGATAAGAATTGACTACAACCATTATGTTTTCTGTTAAGTTGAGCAGTTTTTTTCTTTCTTCTTCCATAACTTCCATTAAATTGTCTTCCCTGTAGTTTATATCATACTGGCCATAAAACTGCGGAGTACCATGACATATTGCAATTTTAGGAATATCCGCATTTCCCATAAACCATTTAAATGTATCTCCCCATTTCCAGTCAGGACGGATAAATCCATTGGTATGTTCAGGAGATAATACATTTTCATCAAAATGCAGTATTGCCAGATCATAATTTTTAATGTTTATGCTGGAAATATCTTTAAATATTGCATTTTCAGGTAATGGTCTTTTATCATATTCCCAGAATTCTGTTATTCCTGTGCCAAGTCCTGTTGCCAGAGTAAAGTTGTACGGTAATTTGTAAAGTTCGTATTGATGAGAACAATGCCATCTGTAGGTCAGTATGTTTAATTTTCTATTGCTTTTAATATAAAATGATGATGGGATAAATCTTTGAAACATGTTTTCCAGATAATAATTATCTTCATTTTTCTGATTTTTATGGTAAGCCATCCAGTCTAAAATTTTTTCGTAAGTATCAAGGGTCCATCTTCTTGCAATATACAATAATTCCGGGTGGGTTTCGTACAGTCTTCTGAAATTTAAGAGGGAACGGACTGGCTTTGTATCATCGTTTACAGCTGAAGCATGAGTTATATGAATACTGAATGCATGGGGAGTATATTTGATTCTTGCTCCTTTTTTGTATAGTACATAACCCATTTCAATATCTTCCCATCCAAATCCTGATGCAGGATCTTTAGAATAAGAAAAAAGAGGATTGAATAAATCTTTATCAATAAAACTTTTTCTTATTGAAAAATTTCTTGTAATACAATTCAAAAAACTTCTATAGTTAATTGTATCCTGCAAAATGGCATTTTCTTCTACTTTTTCAGGATTATGTTCGTAATCTGTCAGGACTGTAAAAGGTTCTTTACCTTCTGTTTCAATATTAAAGGGGCCAATCACCACATCACAATCTTTATAGGTATAGGCTGAGGCATGGGCAAGTAGAAAATCTTTATTTACAATACAATCTGCATCGATAATAATAATGATGTCACCAGTGGCATGTTTTATCCCACTGTTTCGTGAGATACAATTTCCTGAATTTTTTTCATTTTTTATAATGCGAATAGATGGAACATTCTTTTTATACGTATCTTCTTTTAAATTGTTTATATAATCTTCCACTATTTTTATGGAATTATCAGGAGAATGGTCGTCTACGAGGATAATTTCAAATGTCCCCGGATAGGTTTGCCTGGTAAATGAGTCAAGATAGTATTTTATTTCTTTTTCTTTTCCATATAAAATGCTGATTATACTGAATACTGGTAATTGTCCGTTGAGAAAAAAACCGGACATTTTATAGTCCTCAATAATGGTTTTATAGATATCTATGACATCTGTAATTACATGTTTAATATAGTATTTTCTTACAAAATTATCTCTGGCTATTTCCGCCATTTTTTTTCTGAGACAGGGATCTGTTATTAATAGAGAAATTTTTGTAAACCATTCTTCCTGAGTCTCCGCCAGAAATCCGTCGACTCCGTCTGTAATACATTGTTTGTACGAATCTGTCGGAGAAGCCACAGTTGGTACAAGAACCAGTGCTGATTCGAATATTTTTAGCTCGCTTTTACATGATGTAAATATATTATTTAATTCCAGTGGAGCAAGATTAATATCCATATTTGATAGATATTTAAGCATCTCTACATAATCCATAATAGGTTTTCTTATTATTCTTTTACCGAATTCTGAGAATTTTTCTTCTAAATCCAGTTCCCCTACTACATGAAATTCTATGTCAGGAAATTCTTTTAATATTTTATATAAACCATTGGAAGCTTCTAAAAAATCTTTGTTATGAGTAATAGTACCACTGAAATACCCTATTTTTACTGCCTTGTTTTTCTTTATTCCACTATGTTTATTAATTAATTCTATTTCATTTCTGGTAAACTTTTCTTTTTTTAATATATTTTCTATGTCTTCCTTTGATAGAGGGATGTTTTTTATGGATTTCATAATATTTATTTTATTATCTTCCATATTACCGTTTAATTTCTCTATTGTTTCAGGACTTATTATATACCAGGGTTTTTCTATTAATTTTTTTGAAAATTCGTATTGAATATTATTAATTGTATTTTTTATGACAAAAGATTTTTTATCTAATTTCCCGGATATGTCTGCCAGTAATTTTGTTGTGCATGTAATATAATCACATCTCAGTAATGTTTCTTTCCATTGTTGAACTCCAAATAAAAATTGTTTTTTCTCCCAGTCATTTTTATAGTTTAACCCATCAAAGTATTGCAAAAAATCCATCGAAAATATAAGATCATCTATATCAAAGATAATCGGTATATGTTTATCTTTAAATTTATTTATTATATGTCCTAACTTATGTGTCATAAATGCTCTGAAAATTACTAATATATCAGAATCCATTAAAGAATTCATCATGTCTACATCAGTCTCGTAAAAGACGAAGCATTCTATTCCTTTCCTGGTTAATTCTTCAATTAAATTATAGATTCTGTATCTTTTAGAGTTTTGATCAAATGGTGTAACTAAAAAAGATATTTTTTTGATATTTGTTTCTTTATATTTTCCCGGGTTAAAATGTTCCATTGTTACATTAAATATTTTTTTAATATTTATTTGGCTATTCCTGTTCTCTAATTGAATTTCCAGCCATATTTTCTCTTCTCCGTATTTATTGAACATAACTGATGTACTGAAACCGCTATTGCTACTAAATTTATACTCTTTATAACATTCTTTTACATCTTTTCTTTCTATCGGGTAATTACATTTATAAGAAGAGTTACCGGCATGCAATATAATGTTGTTAATTTTTTCTGTTTCATGAAAACACCATCCTGAAAAAACTACAGGTTTAAAAGGTGGCCCTTCCCACCTGTCCGGTAAATCTAACCAGTATAGAAAACCTTTTGTAATGAACTTATTTTCTATATCAAGGTTCAGCTTCTTCCCGTTATTCAGAATAACTTCAAGGTATAATGACTGTTTGCCTGTATTTTTAAAAGAGATATATGAGTTAAATCCGCTGTTTAAACTGAATGGATAATCCTTATAGATTTCTCTTACATCCTTTCTTTCTATCTGGTAATTACATTCAAAAGAAGAAGTATCAGTATGTATTGTAATTTTTTCAATTTTTTCGGTTTCGTGGAAACACCAGCCTGAGATAAGAATTTTTTCTCCTGTAATAACTTCCCATGTTTTCGGTATATCCAGAGAATAGAAAAATCTCTTTATATTGAATTTTTTCTCCATGGGAAATTTCAATTTTTTTGCATTATCCATAATAACTTCTAAATATAAAGAATTTTCTCCCGGTGTATTAAAAGATATATATGCATTAAATCCACAGTTCCAGCTGAAAGTATAATCTTTATATACCTCTCCGACATCTTTTCTTTCTATAGGATAATTACATTCAAACGAAGAATTATCCGTGTATACTATAATTTTTTCGATTTTTTCAGTTTCGTGGAAACACCATCCGGAGATAAGAATGGTTTCTCCTGTTGTGCCTTCTCGGTTCTCTGGCAAATCCAGAAAATAGAGAATTTTCTTTATATTGAATTTTTTATCTATTTCAATTATCTGTTTTTTCCCATTCTTCAGAATAACTTCAAGATATAACGATTTTTCACCAGGTGTATCAAAAGATATATATGCATTAAATCCGCTGTTTAAACTGAACGAATATTCTTCATAGTTCTCTTTCACGTCTTTTCGTTCCATTGGATAATTACACTCAAAAGAAGAATTATCAGTGCATATTGTGATTTTTTCAATTTTTTCAGTTTCATGGAAACACCAGCCGGAGACAAGAATTGCTTCTCCTGTTGTGCCTTCCAAAGGTATCGACACGTCCAGAGAATGAAAAATTCTATATATATTGAGTTTTTTATCTGTGTCAATTTTCAGGTTTTTTCTATTGTTTAGAATAACTTCAAGATATAAAGATTTTTCACCAGGTGTATTGAAAGATATATATGTATTAAATCCGCTGTTTAAGCTGAAAGGATAGTCGTTATATACTTCTCCCACGTCTTTTCTTTCTATCGGATACGTACACTCATAGGAGGAATTGTCGGTATGTATTATGATTTTTTCAATTTTTTCACTTTTGTGAAAGCACCAGCCGGCGATAAGAATTTTTTCTTCTATGATAAAGCTCAATGTTTCTGGCAAATCTAAAGAATAAATAATTTTTTTTGTGCTCTTGAAATATTTATTTACGCCTTTTATTATTTTATTTATATTAAGATTTTTAACAATAAATTTGGCAATTTTTCTCTTTTTTGAATTTTCAGGTAAAAGGAAATCTCTGATACTGTAGTATTTACATAAAGCTTTCCATCCATGAGACATATAAATATCATTTAATATTCTTTCTTTTTCCTGAAGGGCAATTATGTGATTATTTTGGTTATATAGTAATATGTTTTTTCTCTCTATATTATCTTTTAGTTCGTATTCTATATGTTTCATCTGATTGTATAGATTTTTTATAATCTCTTCTTTTTCCTGAATAATATTTATTTTTTCCTGTTCTTTTTCCTGAATAATATTTATTTTTTCCTGTTCTTTTTCCTGAATAATATTT